>JBBWVR010000100.1:0-7746 GCA_050256315.1 Gammaproteobacteria bacterium
AATGGCCCGGCTAATAAAGACAATAAAGACAATAAAGACAATAACAGCCAATAATGCCAGAAACTAAGAACCAAGAACAAATGTCGATCATTCAGCATTTGGTTGAATTAAGAAACACACTACTACACTCAGTCCTTGCAATTACGGTATTCTTTGTAGCGCTATTTCCTTTCGCAGACGTAATCTACACCTTTATAGCAGCCCCAATTGTTGCAACGATACCAGGTTCAAACCTCATCGCTATCGGCGTTATTTCGCCATTTTTGACGCCATTAAAAATGGCTCTAATCTTGGCTGTATATCTTGCAATGCCTTTTTTGCTTTTCAAAATTTGGGCTTTTGTCGCTCCTGCACTCTACAAGCATGAAAAACGCCTAATCTTACCATTAGTAATTTCCTCAACTATTTTGTTTTACACGGGCATACTGTTTTCTTTCTATGTTGTTTTTCCAGTCATTTTTAGCTTCCTCTCGACAGTAGGACCTTCAGTTGTTAACTTTACTCCAGACATTCAGTACTATCTTGATTTTGTCATCAAAGTTTCGTTCGCCTTTGGTGTTGCTTTTGAAGTACCCATTGCGACAATCTTACTCATCATGTTTGGTATAACCACACCTGAGAAGCTGAAAAAAAATCGCGCTTATATTATTATTGGTGCCTTTGTGCTTGGCATGATTCTCACTCCGCCAGACATTATCTCCCAAGTACTTATTGCGATTCCTATTTGGCTTTTATTCGAAGCGGGATTGTTTTTTTCACCATTATTCAAGGTTCGCAAACGCGAAGACATAACTGAGAAAGATGATGACGAACCAGCTTCGTTCGACTGGCAAGATAAAAAACACAAAGAGAAAATGGATCGGCTCGAAGATGAAATGAATAAACGTGAAAAAGGTGAATAACCCATTGTTACCCTAGCTTTTTCGCAGAGCGGTACCACTTCTAGTAACCCTATTCATCGGAATCCGGGGTAATTATGGTAGTAAAAACGAGCTAAGCATAGTGTGCAATCCAAGCAGGGCTAACAGTTCTGCTGTAGAGGCAGAGCTTGCAATAACAAAATATCTGCTATCGATAGGCCTCTACGGAGAACCCATCTTAATTATCTCTAATACCTTTTGCTTGAGTGCCATTATTCGAAATCACACTGAAAAGCACGTATTAAAGGGGGTTAGTCTTTCTTATACTGGCTTTATGATCATGTGGATTCTTTGGGTTTGGGGTGACATGCTTACCACAAAAATTGCTGAGAGCTTAGGCGCAGCTATACGATCACAGGCCTGCTAAAAACACTCGAAAAACGAAGCTATTGTCAGAGGGCCCCATGCGCAAAAGACGGACTAAGGATTATACTTCACACAATGAAGGAGACTTGCAAACTACGTGGTGATACTGAATAGTATGCTTTAACAATGCACCTTGGTGTCCTGCTCTTTTACACCACAGTGCGTGCCATAAAGGAGATGCGCTAGATGGATGTCTAACGCGAAGTAATTATTTCAACAAAAAAGACATTATTTAGCAACTGAACAGCGTCTTTCTCTTCTTTGTAGATTGTTTAAGAAGGTAGTTCAATCTATGAAAACTTTTTACTCATTTCAGCTCTAAAAAATACAACACTACAGAGCGATTCTTCATGCGCTATAGTGTTGAGCCAAATACCGGGTTTATTAGATAAATTACTAATAAATACTAGTCACTTCAAGCAGAGGCTTTGCGTTTATTAACTCGCAAATAAGCCTCCAATGAATCATCGAGCGCCCCTAACCACGGCGTATGGTGCGGAGGTGATTGCGTACCCGTCATTAAGGATGCATAGGATTTATTTCTAAAAGTCATGATGTCTTCTTTTTTATCTTTTTTCCAGCTCATGAAAGTCTTTCTCATGCCTTCAATATTGAAATTCGGATAATCCGTTTCATCAATTAACATCTGTATATAATCGCCTTGGAATTTTATCGCATAACCAGCATCAGCCTCTGCCTGCTCCAACTCATGCCACTCTTCAGTATGTCTCTGCATTTTTTCAAAAGATGGCAATTCAATTTTGTCAAGAATAACATCTCTGGCATACCATGCCTGGGCATCAAACATGTTGAAGGTATACCACTGGTCTTGCATTCCCAGATACATTAATTGTGGATTTTTCTCCCAAACAACGCCTTTATAAAGATCTAATGGATACAAAATATTCTTCGTTTTTAAGCGCAATGAATCCGGCAAAAATGGGAAATGATGCTGGTAACCCGTGCAAAGGATAATTGCATCAATCTCTTTTGTACTGCCATCAATAAAATGCACGGTATTACCACAAATCTTAACAATACCTGGCTTTTCTTCCCAATTATCTGGCCACTTAAAACCCATTGGTGCTGAGCGATAACTACTGGTAATTGACTTGGCACCATATTTGTAACACTGCGAACCAATATCCTCGGCAGAGTAGCTACTGCCAACAATGAGCAAATCCAATCCTTTAAACTCAAGTGCGTCACGAAAATCATGCGCGTGCAAAATTCTACCATTAAAGTGACTAAAACCCTCATACTCAGGGACATTCGGTGTCGTGAAATGACCCGATGCGACAATAACGTAATCAAATTCATCTGAATAGGCTTTATCTTCAGTAAGATCATGAACACGCACTGTGAACTTCTTAGTGTCTTCACGAAACGACACATCTCTTACAGCAGTGTTAAATTTAATTTGATCTCTGATATTGGCTTTTTCAACTCTGCCCTGGATGTAGTCAAACAAAACCTCTCTAGGAGGATAAGAGGCAATCGGGTGATCAAAATGCTCTTCAAAATAATAATCCGCAAATTCTAAGCACTCTTTTGGGCCGTTTGACCAAAGATAGCGATACATACTACTATGAGCAATTTCACCGTTCTGATCTAGGCCAGTTCTCCAACTGTAATTCCATAAACCGCCCCAATTGGATTGTTTTTCAAAACAAACAACCTCGGGCACGTCGGCACCTTTATCTTTGGCTGATTTAAATGCTCTGAGTTGCGCAAGACCACTTGGTCCAGAACCGATTATTGCTACTTTTTTATTCATGTCTTCTCCCATATTGCACAAATTCACATGTTGTATATAAATAATTTTTAAGGCTGGTTTAAGATTACCTTCTTACTTGTTACTATCCTCGCAAAATGCCACTGTTCATATTTTTTGACTAATAATCTAAAGTGTGATCACAATATTTTACATATTTTGTTCGACAACACCTTGTTAATATTAATCTGATCAACAGTAAGAAAAAAGTTTGAGTATTATGTGATCACATTAATATATTTAAAAATAAATTTTAGCTGTTTATAGTAATTACTTTTTCTCTTTAACTCCTCTTATAAAGGTAATTTCTTTAGTTCTTTGAGTTCATTGCAATCATTATCTTAATTTCTACAATTCTAACTAAGTATGCGTGCTTGACATGATTACTGTTGATCAGATTAGTACTAGAATCAGTGAGTATGGCCCTCCCTGATGCGAACATATGAGGTTTTACATATTTCTAAAGTAAGCTCCGCATCTTACTCAACTAATACATGAAAATAAAGGATGAAGTTGTATTTTCAAAACTCAACGACACTGATTGCGCTATCAGCGATATCGGCTATATCGGCGATACGCTTATTTCTATCCATTGCCATTTTTCTAAGAGACTGGTACGCCTCATCTTCACTGATTTTTTTGTGCTTCATCAGTAAGCCTTTGGCTTTTTCAACCGCTTTGCGCTCAGCCAACTCTGAGCGTGTGGCATCCAATTCATCTTTTAATACCTGAAACTCTCTAAAGCGAGCAATAACAACGTCGATAATAGGTTGTTTAACGACAAACAATAGACGTCGAAATCTACAAGAAACATAGATGTCGACAGGGCAGATTTAGTAGTTATTCAGTAAAGATCTATGGAAAAAAGACATAGAAACAAAGCCAAGGAAGGGTGTAAGAGGTGAACATGTCAAACAACAAGACAAGCCTATGGCTTGCAAGAAGTTTAGAAGAGGTTGAGTATTACTCTAAAAGCTCAAAGGCACTGATTACGCTATCAGCAACATCGACGATACGCTTATTTTTATCCATTGCCATTTTTCTAAGAGACTGGTACGCCTCATCTTCACTAATTTTTTTGTGCTTCATCAGTAAGCCTTTGGCTTTTTCAACCGCTTTGCGCTCAGCCAACTGTGAGCGTGTGGCATCCAATTCATCTTTTAATGCCTGAAACTCTCTAAAGCGAGCAATAGCAACGTCAATAATAGGTTGTACTCGGTTTTCTTCCAGTCCATCAACGATATAGGCGTTTACGCCTGATTTAATCGCTGTTCCTGCCATTTGATCGCCGGAACTTTCTGTGAACATAACAATCGGCTTTGGCTTGGTTTTATTAACATCGCGTAGATTGGCAAAGACCGCCTCATCTGGGATATCAGCATTCACAATCACCACATCGGCATGCGTTATTTCATTACTCGTTGCGAGATTGGAACTATCCTCCAATCGACAGATCACCTCATGACCCTTATCTTGTAATGCACGACGAAGAATGGCCGAACGACCCATATTCTCGTCAACTAAAATAATTTTTAATGCTTCTGGATTCATTGTTGAGTTGAGTTGATTCATATTTCATAAAATGTTAGCAGTGTAATATACCTCATTAACACTAAAAAGTCCTTAGGTTAGAGCTCTATATTTTGAAAAATGGGGGCATTTCACCCCCATTTAACAGGCTGACTTTGGTTATTTTGTTACAAATTCTGGGTAAGCTTCCATGCCACACTCAGAAATATCAACACCAGCATCTTCCTCATCTGCAGATACACGGACACCCATTATCGCTTTAAGGGCGAACCATAGTGCTAATGATGCTCCAAACACCCAAACAAAGATGGTTGCTGCGCCAATTAGTTGACCAGCAAAACCAACATCACTGTTTGTTAATGGCACTGCCAACAAGCCCCATAGACCAACAACACCATGCACTGAAATCGCTCCGACTGGATCATCGATTTTTAGCTTTCGATCTAGAATAACAATTGAGAAAACAACAATTATTCCGCCAACCGAACCAATCAGTGTTGCTGCTAATGCACTTGGTGTATCTGGTCCAGCAGTTATTGCCACCAATCCCGCCAAGGCGCCATTAAGGGCCATTGTTAGGTCTGCTTTACCGAACCAAGCCTTCGCTATCAATAGTGCCGCAATCACGCCGCCTGCAGCTGCTGCATTGGTATTTACAAACACCATGGCGACTGCATCGGCACTTTCTTTACTGGCCATAGCCAATACCGAACCGCCATTAAAACCAAACCACCCCATCCATAAGATAAATGTACCCAAAGTTGCCAATGGTAAATTTGCTCCCAGCATCGGCTTAGAGTTGCCTTTTTTGTCATACTTACCTTTGCGTGGGCCAAGCACAAGAACACCTGCAAGTGCTGCAGAAGCACCCGCCATATGCACAATACCAGAACCGGCAAAGTCATAAAAACCATAATCAGCAAGGTCAAACAGTCCAAACACTTCTTGGCCACCCCATGTCCACGAACCTTCCAGTGGGTAAATAAAGACAGTAAAGATGACGGCAAAAAGAAAGAACGTAAACAACTTCATCCGCTCAGCCACAGCACCTGAAACAATAGACATTGCCGTTGCTACAAACACAACTTGAAAGTAAAAGTCCGAGGCATTTGAATAAGTCTCTCCCTTGCCACTAATGTCGTCTAAGAGAACGCCGCCGCCATACATTAGGTCATAACCATAGAGCATATACATCGTACAGGCAATGGCAAACAGGCCAATGTTTTTAGTTAAGATCTCAGCAGTGTTTTTACTTCTAACCAGCCCAGCTTCCAACATTGAGAAGCCTGCCGCCATCCACATCACCAAAGCACCCATTACCAAAAAGTAAAAAGTGTCTAGTGCATATTGTAATTCTAATATTTGATTTTCCATAATACCCCCCCCTACACTGCGTCAGGGCCAGATTCACCCGTACGAATACGAATCACTTGCTCTAAACTTGATACAAAAATCTTGCCATCGCCAATTGCCCCACCGTTGACTTTGCAGCACGCAATAATCGTCTCAATGATGGGCTCAACCTGCTCATCCGTAATGGCAATTTCCAATTTTACTTTGGGTAAAAACTCCACCACAAACTCGGCACCGCGATAAAGCTCTGTATGGCCTTTTTGACGACCAAATCCTTTGACTTCAGTCGCGGTGATGCCTGTGACACCAATCTCAGAGAGTCCCTCTCTGACGCTATCCAGTCTTTTTGGCTGGATAATTACTGTTACCATTTTCATATGTTTCTCCTAACAATAAAAACAAAAAAAGCCCGTTATCCACGACACGTAGTGGGACAACAGGCTTCTATACCAGGGATTCTCTACTTTGAGATAGACGAAAAAAAACGCTTATTCCAGCTTAAAAAATTAAACTCAAATAAACGCCATCGTTGAAAACAGCAACCCTCGTCGGCTACTGTTGAGATTTATTTTACAGATTTATTCACCTTATAATGAAAAATTTTTAATTTTTGACAAATAGTCGGCCTCTTTCAAAATCACAACGCTTTTTTCCTTTGCCATATTAAGCTTGGTCGCACCCACTTTCTCGCCAATAATCAAAAAATCAGTACTGCTATTCACGCTTGTTGTCACTTTAATACCGAGTGACTTAGCCTGCCTCTGCAAATCGGCTCGAGGGCGGCTCATCTTGCCAGTAAAGACAACTTTTTTGTTAAAAAACGGATGATCAAAATCTACAGAGTTGTTTTTTAATTTAGTCGTTTCTAGCCGAAAACCAAGCATTTTCAAAGCTTGATATTCCTTTTTAACCCCCTCTAGGCCATCAATAATCAGTTTGGCGGTTAGCTTAGCAAAGCCATCCATATTAACAATATCGTCAACAGATAAGTCAAATATTTCAGCAATAGACTTATATTTTAATAGGTTTTCACAATTACCCATACCCAACCTTAAAACACCGAAAGCCGCTAAAAATCGCCAATCTTCAATACTTTCTTCTTTTGATCTTTTGAGTTGGTCTAGTAGATTTTGTGACGTTTTATCGCCAAAACCCATGGCTGTTAAATCGCCGTGAGACAGCTGATAAATTTCACTTATTTTGCGAATGTTATTTTCATAAAGCTTTCGAACTGTCGCAATACCAAAGCCATCGTTATTGGCCAATATTTTAAAGAAATACGCCATTGTTCCGATAATTTGATCGGGACAATCGTCATGGTTAAGACACATTAAAAAATCGGAATCCCAGGTTAATCTGCCTTGGCAGCTGGGACATGATTCGGGTATCGATACTTCTGCACTCTTTAAAACTTTATTTATCTTTGGTATCACCAAGCCACTACGCGTTAATTCAACAACACTGCCTGAACCGAGCCCTTGTTTCTTAACTAATCCATAATGATGACCAGTTGCACGATAAATAGTGGCGCCACTGAGCTGCGTTGGCTCTAACTCAGCTACAGGTGTGATCTTTCCTGTTCTACCAACCTGGGCAGTTACCGATAATACGCACACTTGCGCCTTATCTTTATTTTCTTTGAAAGCGATTTGCCAGCGATGAAACTTTCTATTCGAGCCCATGTGAGTCTTCAATTGTTCATTGGTGAGCTCAAAAACAACGCCATCAACATCAAAATCTACGCCACTCTCAAGCTCGCTTACAATGCTCTGGAAATGCGTACTAAACGATTCAATGTCACCC
>JBBWVR010000101.1:0-7113 GCA_050256315.1 Gammaproteobacteria bacterium
TCTTCAGAGCGACTTTGAATAATACGCCCTTCATGCTCGGTAATAGAGCAAAAGGTACAGCCACCAAAACAGCCACGCATAATATTAATTGAAAAACGAATCATATCAAAGGCAGGAATTTTCAGCTTGCCATAAGAAGGATGCGGTTTACGCGTATAAGGCATCTCAAATACGCTATCAAATTCCTCTGTTGACAAGGGGATCGGAGGCGGATTTAGCCAAACATCGCGCTCACCATGGCGCTGCACTAAAGCGCGAGCATTGCCCGGATTTGTCTCTAGATGAAATACACGTGACGTATGCGCATATAGATAGCGATCTTTTGCCACCTGTTCAAAAGAAGGTAGGCGAATAACCGTACTTTCTCGTTTTAATCCTTTGGTGCGGTGGTCAAAATCAATCACCTGAACCGCCCCCTGATTGGGGTCAATTTTACTAGGACTGGCCTGGCTATTTTTATCACCACAACCCTGCTTATCCTTGGCAGATGTATCTGCATAAGGATCCGTTTGTGGGTGAACTAGACTCTTATCAGCATCAATTTCGCTTGAATCTAGCACCGTCCAGCCTTCAGGAATGCCCTGTCTCATATAAGCCGTGCCACGAATATCAGTGATTTCCTTAATATCTTCGCCCGCCGCAACCCGGTGTGCAACCTCAACGACAGCACGCTCAGCATTACCAAAAAGTAGTAAATCTGCCTTGGAGTCAGGAAGAATAGAACGACGAATCGTTTGCGACCAGTGGTCATATTGCGCAATACGCCTTAAACTGGCTTCAATACCGCCAATAATAACAGGAATGCCTTTGTAGGCCTCCTTGGCGCGTTGAGTGTAAACAGTAGTCGCACGGTCAGGGCGTTTGCCCGCCATAGCGCCTGCTGTATAAGCATCATCAGAACGCGGCCTTTTCTCAGCCGTGTAATGATTCACCATAGAATCCATATTACCTGATGCGATAGCAAAGAATAAACCAGGCTTTCCGAGCTGACGAAAGGGATCCGCTGAATGCCAATCAGGCTGAGAAATAATCCCCACACGAAATCCTTGAGACTCCAACAACCGGCCAATAATTGCCATACCAAAACTAGGATGATCTACATAAGCATCCCCTGTAATGATAATAATATCACAGCAATCCCATCCCAACTCGTCCATCTCTTTACGAGACATCGGCAGCAACGGTGCGGGAACAAGCCCTTTCTTATGGGGCCAAAATTTTGGGTAAGAGTGGAGATTTTTAGGCGATAACAACATGGTGCTAAATTATACAGTAATGGCTCAATCGTTTAATCCGCCTGAAGTTAATGAATTCAATTAAATGCAGTTGAAAATACCAGGTAAGACACCAATCACTCAAGAACAAAAATAGGCAAGGTTAGGCGAGGTCTTAGTCGATCCATTGTTAAGAAAGTAATGAAATCGCCCAAGATTACTACTTAAAAAAATTTAGTCATCAACTCCGGTAAATGCCCACCTCTATCGTCACCGATTGCACCTCTGGGTGTTTTTGTTGCAACTGACGGGTTAATTCCTCAATAATATGATCAATCCGACGCACCGTAGCAAATACGGCTGAGCGTTCGTCACGGAGCCCTATGGTTTCTGATAGCTGTAACTTCTCCTGCTCAATGTCCGCCTGAATATTGGTCATTAAAGCCTCTTCTCTCACCTCTACCTCGGCAACAAGAATGATGTTATTTTCATCCATAACAATGGATTTAACATCGTGACAAAGCTCAACTTCATTGTGCTGTCTACAAATACTGGCGAATGCCTCTTCAATTTCCAAATGACGAATATCAGATAGATAAATCATATTCACCCTACCTAGGAAAACAGCTGCAACACCAAGTAGCATGGCAATAAGAGAGGAAAACAAAATATCCCAAAGCGGATTGCCAGTAACATAAGACAGCGAAATGCCGATGAGTGCTAACAGAATGCCAAACATCGCAATACTGTCTTCCAGAATCATTGCCACCAAGGTTGGGTCTTTGGCCTCGCTTATATATTGAACAACAGAAATATCAATGTCTTTGGTTCTTTGACGAAACTCCTTCATCGCCACGCGCCAAGCATTACCCTCAATAACAAAAGAAACACTCAAAACAATAAACGCTAACATAATGCCGCTGATATTGAAATTGAGGATATTGATACTGACAGCCTCAACTTCTGCCTCACCCATAATTGAGTAGGAATGGTAAGCGTGGTATAAGCCCAACCCAGAACCAATTGAAAACAGCCCAATGGCTGACCATAAGTTCCAAATGAATTTCTTCTGATTGTGGCCAAAGGCGTAATCTTGATCGGGTGCCTTTTCACTGGCGATTAAACCAAACAATAAAAACAGTTGATTCAACGTGTCCATTAATGAGTGAATGGCCTCATTCATCATCGAAGCAGATGTCGCGACAAAAGCAGAGATGAACTTGATTATGGTAACCACGGCATTACTGACTATACCGATGACAACAATTTTTTTACTGCCTGACGACACATTAACTCCTTAATTCTTCTATATTGGTGCGCTTCATTTATTATTCAAAGCTCATGAGTGAAAGTCTATCTCATCTACCTTCATTTGTTACAATATTTTCTTTGCTTAAGGGTGAATAAATCCATCCTTATTTGACTTCGAGCAGGTTTCATTTGCTATAATGACCCTCTAGTTAAACGGGAATAATTGAGTAAATATGAGTGATCAGACCCTTGTTTTTTTACTGATTTCCACCACCTTTGTTTTGTTTATTTGGGGCAAGTTTCGTTACGACATGGTCGCCTTTGGCGCCCTTATTGCTGGCACACTCATCGGCGTTATACCCACCCAAGAAGTTTTTTCTGGCTTTGGCCATCCAGCAGTTGTTATTATTGCTCTAGTCCTTATTATTAGTAGGGGTTTGGTTCGCTCCGGCTCTGTTGAGCTGATTAGTTCAAAGCTTGCTCACCTCATCAGCGGCGTAAAAACCCATATTGCGGTGATGGGGACTGTCTCAGCAACACTCTCAAGTATTGTGAACAATGTTGCGGCATTGGCCATATTAATGCCTGCAGATACTGCACTAAACAAAAAAGCCAATAGAAAACCTTCTGCAACACTCATGGCGCTCGCCTTCACCTCAATATTGGGCGGCATGGTAACAATGATTGGAACTGCCTCAAATGTCGTTATTGCCACCTATCGAGAGAGTGTTCTGGATACGCCATACTCGATGTTTGACTTTGCTCCAGTTGGCTTGATTGTCGCCTTTTCCGGTGTCATTTTTATAGCTTTATTTGGCTGGCGACTGATGCCCAGCCCTAAAGGCTCAAACAAGCTAGACGTCAAACCAGAAGAGGTGCGACAATATGTGTCCAATGTAGTGATTGCCGAGGATTCAAATTTTATTGGCCAATACCTGTCTTATTTGGACGATATTTGTGACGAAGCCAATGTCTCGATTTTGGGCCTCATTAGAAACAATGAGCGACTAGAAGGTGAAGGCTTTATTCGTAATTTTATTATTAATGTTGACGATCTACTGATTCTTGAGGGCTCTGTTCAAGGAATTGATGAGTTTATGAAGCAAACAAAAACTCACTACATCAGTGAAACAGAGTCTGATTTTGAATTCACCCACACCTCCCTTATAGAGGCTGTTGCACCACCCTTTTCGCGCTCTATCGGTAGAACTGCCGCTCAATTAAGCCTACTAAAACTTAGACAAATTTCACTGCTTGGCATTTCTCGCTCTGGCCGATCCATTATTCATCAAGTAAGAAAAACTAAAATCCAACCGGGCGACGTATTGCTTTTACACGGTGACAACGAACACCTAGAAAGTGCCGTTCAGTGGATGGAATGCCTGACTCTTGAAAGAAAGGATTTACAAATCCCCCAAAGAAAAAAGGCTTGGCTGGCTGTCCTCTCTTTCTTGATTGCCATTATCGCTTCCAGCCTAGGTTATATCAATTTACCGATTGCACTATCTCTGGTCGTTGTATTCTATATTGCCGCCAACATTATCCCTACAATTGAGGTTTACCGCTCTATCAGTTGGCCTGTTATCGTACTCTTGGGCGCGATGATTCCCATTGGTCAAGCCTTGCAAAGCAGTGGTGGTGCCGAAACCATTTCCAATAGTTTGCTCTATATTGCAAGCGGTGCATCGCCAGTGGTTATTCTCACCATGATGCTACTAATTACTATGCTACTTAGTGCCGTGCTTAACAACGTTGCTACCGTGCTTGTCGCTGCTCCAATTGGCTTCGAGATAGCCAAAACCTTGGGTGTTAACCCCGATACATTTTTAATGGCGGTTGCGATTGGTGCCTCCTGTGCCTTCTTAACACCAATTGGCCATCAAAATAACACTCTGGTGATGGGCCCTGGCGGGTATCGCTTTGGGGACTATTGGAAGCTTGGACTGCCACTCGAAATTATCATTACCATTGTTGCCATTCCAGCACTACTTTATTACTGGCCGCTAGAGGCCTTGCCACTATAAATTCACTTTATTGAAAAGATTCAAAGCAAGGGGTTGATGCGGTAAAATTTTCGTTATTTTCCAGCTTTTTTCATGTCACTTTTAGACCTAGATGCAAGCGCATCATTTCAAAATTTAATTCTCAAATTGCAAGCATTCTGGGCTGAAAAAGGCTGTGCTTTGATGCAACCTTTTGATATGGAGGTTGGCGCCGGCACTTTTCACCCGGCAACATTTCTGCGCTCGATTGGCCCCGAGCCTTGGAAAGCGGCCTACGTTCAGCCCTCGCGTCGCCCTACCGATGGCCGTTATGGTGAAAACCCGAACCGACTGCAGCATTACTATCAATTTCAGGTATTAATGAAGCCTTCGCCAAGTGACATCCAAGATCTCTATCTTGAGTCCCTCTCAACCATTGGTATCGATCTCAGTGTTCACGATGTGCGCTTTGTTGAGGACAATTGGGAATCGCCAACATTGGGTGCCTGGGGTTTGGGTTGGGAAGTTTGGCTAAACGGAATGGAAGTCTCTCAATTTACCTATTTTCAGCAAGTTGGCGGTCTGGCATGCAAGCCAATTTCAGGTGAGCTTACTTACGGATTGGAAAGACTGGCGATGTATCTACAAGGTGTTGATAGTGTTTACGACCTTGTTTGGACGAAAGGCTTGAGCTACGGTGATGTTTTTCATCAAAACGAAGTGGAGCAATCAGAGTACAACTTTGACATTGCCGATACCAAAGTGTTGTTTCGACAGTTTGATGAAGCTGAAGCAATGAATTCCCAGCTAATTGAAAAAAAATTGCCTTTCCCTGCTTACGAACAAGTAATGAAAGCCTCGCATTTGTTTAATTTACTCGATGCAAGACACGCCATCAGTGTTACTGATAGGGCGCGCTTTATCCGTCGTGTTAGAGCTATGAGTCAAAAAGTAGCGCAAGCGTATTACGATTCGAGAGAACGACTTGGTTTTCCATTATTAGAGACTTTTGTATAAATCATTTAAGGTTTGCTGAGTGGCAAGAATGAATAAAAAATGTATAACAACTTAAAATGAATAGCGCTAGCTATTGTTGAGAATTTTTATGCACTTTTTAGCTTTATTAACCTCAGCCCTTTGAGATAGAGGGTTTTTTTACATTTTCCAGCGTTAATTTGTTTTCGCTAGACAACAAGTAGAGCTTCAAATAATATGCCTTGTAAAATAATAAAACCTCACTATCAAATCTAAAAATGATTTATGCAAAGATTTCTATTAAAAGGATAATCAGCTGAATGAGGCCTTTTCGCGTCCTTTATAAACGAGTCTTACAATACTCAACGAGTCGTTTTGCCATTTATTGGTTGTGTGCAATTAGCTTTATAGAGTCCTTTATATTGCCCCTGCCTTTGCAAGATGTTTTATTGGCATCGATGTCGCTGCAAAAACGAAATAAAGCGTACCACTACGCACTTTTATGCACCTTAAGTTCGGTTGCTGGCGCCATGATTGGCTATTACTTGGGTGCTTACTTTATTGATCTCTTACTGCCATTTATAAAGAAATTTGGCTATCTTTCCGAGCTTAATCAAGCCGAGAGTTGGTTTATCAAACACGGTATTTGGATTATTCTGATAGCTGGCTTTAGCCCTGTGCCTTATAAAATTTTCACCATTGCCGCAGGCATGCTTTCAATGGCATTATTGCCTTTTATTCTCTTCTCACTCATTGCCAGAGCAGCTCGTTATTTCTTAATCGCCTTTCTCGTAAGAAAATTTGGCAAACAGTGTGATGCGTGGTTAAATAAATACATCGACAGATTGGGTTACGTTTTAATCGTCATTATTGCAATAGGACTTTGGTATGCCTACTAAATTACTAATTACCGCATTACACTCAAAAAACCTAAGTTTCGTAGAAACAGGTGCTAAAGTACTGTTTAACTCGGTTTTATGCTTGCTCCTCGCTGGCTGCTTTACCAATGACCCAAACAAGGTGATCGTTGAAGATCGGTCATTCAATAAACAAAATGCCGTTAGCTCGTTTGAAGTTGAAGAGGCACAAACTATTATCGAACCAACCAAATCCGCAAAAGTAAGTGCAGCCAAGGCCGAGCCTGAAAAGATAAAAGCGAAACAGAAAAGCAGTTGGTTCATTCCTGTGGATGCTGAAATTCTAAAAAAATACTCACCAGACGAGCAACACTTAGGCATTACTTTTGCCACCGAACCTAACCAAGAAGTGCGTGCAATTCGTGATGGCACGGTGGTCTATAGTGGTTCTAAGATGAAGAGTTACGGCAAAATGATTATCATCAAGCACGCCTTTGGCTTCTACAGTTCTTACACTCAAAATCAATTGTTGCGCGCACGCGAAGGTGACAACGTAGAGAAAGGACAAGTGATTGCTTTAACAGGGAAAAATCCTTTCTATTTCGAAATGAAAAAATACTCAGACCCTATTAATCCATTAAAATACCTGAAATGAGCGAATTCATCCAAAACATCAGTCCAATTCAAATGACCGGCGCCCTTTTCATGGTGGCACTTGTTGCACACTTTGGTCTAGGCATTGTGCTTAAATTAATTACCAAGCACACAGGAAAAACCAAAACACAAATAGATGACTATTTAATTGCGTCCCTTTCAAGATCGGAAGAGCACACG
>JBBWVR010000102.1:0-15837 GCA_050256315.1 Gammaproteobacteria bacterium
TAGACTGTAAAGTATTGATATTTCACTTTTAAGAAGTATAAAAAACGCTTAAATCCTTTCATTATCATTATTTACGAAATTTTGGTGAAAAGGTATTTATATAAAAATCGTAGATTTCGAAAAGAGAATTTCAGCTGTTAAAGTTTTTAGAAGGTGTGGAGCCTTGAAGTGGATTTACAATCATTTCTGAGTAAGGGCTTGACACTACTGAGTTTGATTGTTGTCTGGCTCGTAAATTTCTTCTTCGTCCTTAAAGCCATGCCTGTCTACTTTAAGGTCATGAATTACGCCATCATTAATGCTATAGATCCAACCATGAACATGTAGCTGTTGGCCGCGTTGCCAGGCAGTTTGTACAATTTTGCCACGCGATAAATTGGACACTTGTTTGATGACATTCATTTCACACATGCGGTTGAGACGATCTTCCTCTGAATTGAGTTTTTTCAACTCTTTCTGGTTGAACCAAAAGTGATCTTTAACCGAGCGTAGCCAGTAATCACTGATGCCGGCATTGGTATTTTCCATTGCAACCTTGATGCCACCGCAACCATAATGGCCACAAATAATTATATTCTCTACTTTAAGTACTTCGACAGCATACTGGATGACCGACTGACAGTTAAAGTCGACATGCTTTACTAAGTTGCCAACGTTGCGATGAACAAATAATTGACCCGGCAGTAAGCCCACAATCTCATTGGCGGGCACACGACTGTCGGAGCAGCCAATCCATAAGTATTTTGGCGATTGTTGTTTTGCGAGAGTTTTAAATAACTCGGGACTCTCTTCAGAGACTTGTTGCGCCCAGCGTTTATTGTTTGCTAATAATTCAGATGCATCCATAATTGTTGCTAATTATACATTTTACAATATCATAATATTCTAGAAAATATTGCATTGCCATGTAATTTTCAAAGATCTAAATTAGACAAATATAAATTGGATTAATTCAAATAAATAGCTGTTCCATTGGCGCTATATTGTAATAGAATCTCCTTAGTCAGAGCTTAAGTAGCAAAAGGCTGAAAACACTAACTCTAATAAGCGTATTTGATGAGCTGGATAACCAAATTATTTCCTTTCCTGTTGTGGATTAAGGAGTTAAAAAATCCCGAGGTACTAAAGGCGGATGTGATTGCAGGTGCAACTGTGGCATTGGTACTGGTGCCCCAGTCAATGGCTTATGCTCAGTTAGCTGGTCTCGGCCCTCAGTATGGCTTATACGCCTCTTTCTTGCCGGTGATGATTGCCGCTTTAATGGGCTCATCAAGGCAGCTGAGTACCGGCCCAGTCGCAATTGTTTCTTTATTGACTGCTGCAGCGCTTGGCGATTTGGCAACCGATCCGGGTAGTTATGCTCTCTACGCGGCACTTTTGGCATTGATTGTTGGCTTATTTCAATTCACGCTCGGCATCCTAAGGATTGGCTTTGTCATTAACTTTATTTCACACCCCGTAGTGAATGGCTTTACCAATGCTGCAGCGATTATTGTTAGTGTTTCTCAATTGCATAAGCTTGTGGGCATTCGAGTGATAAACACCTCGGATACTGACTGGAGTGCGGCCTGCCAGCCCTTAACGATGCTGGACAGGCTGGAGCAATCAGGCAGTGGTGCTATGCATGCAATATGCAATGCTGATCAAAATTACGAAACTCTATGGCGTTTGCTTGAAGCAGTCTCAAGCTATGCCCACATTCCAACATTAGCGATGTCAGTATTGGCTTTAATAACAATGTTGGTTTTAAAGCGCTTTTATCCTAAAATTCCTGGCATCCTAGCTGTTGTTTCTGTCTCTATTTTGATGTCTTGGATTATTGATTATGAGTCCATGGGTGGCGCTATAGTCTCCTCGGTAAGTGTCGATGGTATCTTTAGCTTTAAAGTGCCGAACCTTGACTTTAATGCGATCGGTTCGCTATTTATTTTTGCAATCATTATTGCATTAATTGGCTTTATGGAGGCCATCTCAGTGGCGAAATCAATGGCTGTCAAAACCAAACAAAGGTTAGACGTTAATCAAGAGCTGATTGGCCAAGGCTTGGCCAATGTCACCTCAAGCTTTTTCCAGGGTTATGCGGTTGCGGGCTCGTTTTCGAGAACTTCTGTGAATGCTGGCTCTGGGGCTATCACTGGTTTTTCTTCGGTTGTCACGGCTGTCATTGTTGGTATTACGTTATTGTGGTTCACGCCGTTGTTATATCATTTGCCTCAAGCAACTCTGGCGGCGGTGATTATGATGGCTGTGTTTCAATTAATTAACTTTGGGCCGATATGGCATGCTTGGAAAATCGAGAAACATGACGCCATTGTTGGCCTTCTCACTTTTATACTGACTTTAATATCCGCTCCGCATTTAGAAAACGGCATTGCTTTCGGCGTCATTCTTTCATTGGGCTTGTTCCTGTATCGTACAATGCAGCCTAACTTCAGTGAGCTCTCTGCTCACGACGGTTCTAAGAACTTTGTCAGCGCAGGGGAGAACAACCTTGAGGGTTGTAAAGTTGTCAGTCTTGTGAAGTACAGCGGCTCGTTGTATTTTGCTAACGCTGGTTACTTTGAAACAAGAATGTTGGAGTTGATTGCGCATAATCGCGAACATTTACGCTATATTATTGTTGATGTGGCTGGCATTAATCAAATCGACGCCAGTGGCGAAGAGATGTTATTAAATCTTGTTGAATCCTGCTCAGAGTCAGGTGTTGAAATTCTATTTGCTAGGATGGAGGGCTTAGACGCTGTTTTAGAAAGGGCTGGCTTTAAAGACAGAGTAGGGCAAAATCGCTTTTTCCAGCGAAGAGGTGAGGCTTTGCGTTATGCTTGGGAAGAAATTGGCAATCCTGAGGCAGAGTTTAATAGCCCATTAAGACACCTCATTGACCGTTAAAGGTCTTTGTAAAAAGCCTTTACAAAATACAATCCTTGAGGCTCAGATGTCGGCCCTGCTTGTCGTCTGTCTTTACTATCCAATACGTCTTGCACCCAACTAACATCGCGTTCGCCTCTGCCGACTTTTAAGAGTGTACCAACGATATTGCGAACCATATGATGCAGAAACGCGTTGGCTTTAATTTCCAACAGGACGGTATCGTTATCCTTTGTAATGTTTAGGTATTCAATGGTTTTAATGGGTGATTTGGCTTGACATAGGCTGTCACGGAAACAAGAAAAATCATGCTCACCCAATAGCAAAGCCGCAGCTTCTTGCATTTTCTCAATATCAAGTAGTCTTGGCTGCCAAAGGTGTGAGCCAGCTTTTAGTGCTGAGCGTACGGGATGATTGAGAATTTTGAACTCATAGGCTCTGGCGTAGGCATTAAAACGGGCGTGAAAGTCATCACCAACTTCTTTGGCCCAGGTGAAGTTAACGTCGGCCGGTAAATTAACATTGCCACCAAATAGCCAGGCTTTGCTTTCGCGAACTGCCTCAGTTTCGAAATGAATCACCTGCTCTTTGGCGTGTACGCCAGCGTCTGTCCGCCCAGAACAGAAGACACGCACTGGCTGATCAGCAACTTTTGATAACGCCGCCTCAACAACCAATTGAACGGTTCTAATGCCAGATTTTTGTATTTGCCAGCCGTGGAAGTGGGTGCCTAAATATTCAACACCGAGAGCAATTTTCATACCTAATGGACCCAACTAATTTGTTGTAAAATCAATTGTATTATTTTAACAAAGTATTGCAACTAAGCCATTAATACTGTCTCTTAGTAACATTGATTAAATGAGTAATAAAAGTCAACAATCAGAAATTAAAAGACTGCTTTCAGCTTGCGTCTATTCAGCCCAAGGCTTTAAGGCTTGCTACAAGTCTGAGGCTGCATTTAGACTAGAGGCGTGGCTTGGCGTGATCT
This sequence comes from Gammaproteobacteria bacterium, assembly GCA_050256315.1. Taxonomy (GTDB): domain Bacteria; phylum Pseudomonadota; class Gammaproteobacteria; order PS1; family Pseudothioglobaceae; genus Pseudothioglobus. The sequence goes on from JBBWVR010000102.1 coordinate 3,860, forward strand.
TACTACCGCTTGGCTATTGGTGGGGTGAGTCTGCGATTGAAAAAGTGTTGTTAATTACGCCTATCTTTATTGTACTGATTGTTGAAATGCTGAACTCCACCGTTGAGGCTGTGGTTGACCGAATTGGCACTGAGAAACATGAGCTTTCTGGCTTTGCCAAAGATGTGGCTTCCGCTGCAGTGGCGCTTTCACTGATACTATTTCTTGTAACGTGGTCGATTATTCTACTATAACTGACCTTATTCAGCAGCGGGTAGACTGCGTGTTTTTTGACTCCATAGACAGCACAAACGATTACCTTATTGCGCAGCCTTTTCAAGAGGTTATTCAATTGTGCATTGCACGCGAACAAACCCAAGGCAAAGGCCAGCACGGTCGAGTATGGTGTAGCCAAAAAGACGGCAGTATATTGTTTTCAATACGACAAAATTTTAACGCCAGCTGCGATCTTAGTGGATTAAGCTTGGTGGTTGCATTGGCTATTGTGAAAAGCCTTGAAGAGGCTTGTACCATTGAAAGATTGAGCATTAAATGGCCTAACGATATTTATTTTGGCGAGAAAAAACTCTCTGGAATATTACTTGAAAATCAATTACACGGAGACAAGCAGTCGGTTGTTATCGGGGTTGGTGTTAATTACGCACTTGGCGAAAATCTTGGTTGTGAAACTCCTTGGATCGATTTGACAACAATTAGTGATAGTGTGACCAATATTAAAGTATTAACTGCCGCCATCATAAACACCATTCTTGCCTATGTTAAACGCTTCGAGAAAAATGGATTTGAGGATTTTCAAAGTGAATGGATAGCTTACGATATGCTAAAAGGCCAGCGCGCAAAAGTAGAGCGAGCTAGCAATCCTTTTGCTGGCGAAGTGATGGGTGTGAATAGCAAGGGTGCGTTACTCATATCAAATGAGAACGGCATTGAAGTGATGTATAGCTCTGAGCAAATCACCTACATTTAGGGTAAGATATGACCACCCACAAATCGACAGAAAATTAGATGGCGAACAATAGATTAGAAGTTAAAAATATCCGCAAAACTTACGCAAAACGAGAGGTTGTTAATGATGTTTCTTTTGCTGTTGAAGGAGGTGAAATTGTCGGATTGCTTGGTCCGAATGGTGCCGGCAAAACAACGTGTTTCTATATTGCTTGTGGCCTGGTTAGGCCTGACATGGGCGAGGTTTTTATTAACCACCACAAGGTCGGCCATATGCCGATGCATAAACGCGCCAAATTGGGTTTGGGCTATTTGCCGCAAGAACCTTCTATTTTCCGTAAACTCACGGTAGAGAACAACATTTTGGCAGTGTTAGAGCTCAATAAGGCACTACCTTCTGCGCGCAGAAAGCACAGGCTCGAAGAGTTGTTGACGGAATTTCATGTTGAGCATATTCGCCATATTAAGGGTGTCAGCTTATCTGGCGGTGAGCGCAGAAGAGTTGAAATCGCCAGAGCTTTAGCGATGGATCCAAAATTTATTTTGCTTGACGAGCCCTTTGCTGGTGTTGATCCGATTTCGGTGGGTGACATTCAACAAATTATTTACCATCTTAGAGACAAAGGCATTGGTGTTTTAATTACCGATCACAATTATCGAGAAATGCTGGATACTTGCGATCACTCGTATGTCATGCACTCGGGGCAAATTATAGCCAAAGGTGATAAACAGGCGATTCTCGCCAACGATGCCGTGAAAAAAGTTTATCTGGGCGAAACAGCTGGTGAACACTAAATCTCTTATCACCCTTGGCATTGAGTCCTCGTGTGATGAAACCGGAATAGGAATATACAGCTCTCAAACCGGCTTACTTTCTCATACACTTTTTTCTCAAGTTGAGATTCATGCTGAATACGGTGGCGTGGTACCGGAAATCGCCTCAAGAGACCACATTCAAAGAACGATACCGCTTATTAAAGATGCTTTACAAGAGAGCAATTTGTTGTTGCAAGATTTAACCGGCATTGCTTATACACAAGGTCCAGGTTTGGCCGGCGCTCTTTTGGTTGGCAGTTCTATTGCGCAAAGCCTTGCTTGGGGTTTGAGTATTCCCGCAATTGGTGTTCATCATATGGAAGGCCACCTTTTGGCGCCCCTTCTTGCTGAATCTCAGCCAGAGTTTCCTTTTGTCGCATTGTTAGTTTCAGGCGGTCATACCTTGCTTGTAGAAGTGAAAAGCGTTGGCGACTATAAAATTCTGGGAGAGTCGTTAGATGACGCGGTTGGTGAGGCTTTTGATAAAACAGCGAAAATATTAGGTCTTGGTTATCCTGGAGGTCCAGCACTTGCCAAGCTTGCCGTCGAAGGTGAGCAGGGCCGTTTTCATTTCCCGCGGCCGATGACCGACAGGCCAGGGCTTGATTTTAGTTTTAGTGGGCTAAAAACTTTTGCGAGAAATACCTTTGCCAAGTATCCTGACGAAAAAGCCAATATCGCCAAAGCTTTTGAGGTGGCGGCAACTGAAACACTAATGATTAAGTGTCGTCGCGCTATGGAGCAAACATGCCTTTCAACACTGGTTGTTGCTGGCGGTGTCAGTGCCAATACAGCATTGAGACAAGTGCTTGATCAAATGGGCGAAACAATGCAAGTAAAAGTGCATTACCCGGAACACGAATTTTGTACCGATAACGGCGCAATGATAGCGCTTGCAGGTCATTACCGCCTTATGGCTGGGCAGAGTAATGATGATCTAGAGGTTGCTATAAAACCGCGCTGGAATTTAGAAGAGTTGCAAGCTATTTAGTGCGGTTTTTCCTGTCTTTATTAGTTAAGAATTTAGATAAGTTATATTGAAAGGTCTAAATGATCTATACTTTGTATTAGGTCTGGTTGCCAAGTAAGAGTGAGGAGGCTGTTGAAAATAGCGAAAGCATTCGAGCGCGCGCGTTAAATGCTTATAATACTCAGCTTGAAAGGCAGGGTAAAGCCAATGATCGCTTGCTTTCCGACGAGATAGATAAACTGCTTCAACTGGATAGTGATGATAGCCGTTTGCTCGAGATGATGATTGAAAAATTGTCGCTTTCAGCAAGAGCGTACTATTGCACTATTAAAGTGGCACGCACAATTGCAGACCTCGATAAAAGCGCAAAAATTCAAAGAGCGCATTTGATTGAGGCTGTGGGTTATCATCGTTTTAATTATTAATTGACAATTTCATGCTTATTATTCCGGCTATTGATTTAAAAGATGGGCAATGTGTACGCCTCAGACAAGGTTTGATGGATGACACGACAGTGTTTTCAGATGATCCTTGTGAGATGGCTGCTAAGTGGGTGGGTGAAGGCGCAAGACGCTTACACCTGGTTGACTTAAATGGCGCCTTTGAAGGCAAGCCAATCAACGCTAAAAGTGTAAATCAAATTACCAAAACATTTCCTGATTTGCCAGTACAAATCGGCGGTGGCATCCGTGATTTAAATATTGCCAATACTTATATAGAGGCGGGCATTAGCTACCTTATTATTGGCACGATGGCGGTGACGCATCCCGAGTTTGTTTCCGAGCTTTGTCGGGAGTTTCCGGGAAAAATTATCGTTGGGCTAGATGCTAATAACGGTTTGGTTGCAACCGATGGTTGGGCTAAGCAGACAGACATCCATGTTGTTGATTTATCGAAAAAATTCGAACAAGATGGTGTGAGTTCGATTGTCTATACCGATATTGCCCGTGATGGCATGATGCAGGGCGTAAACGTTGAAGCGACTGCAGATCTTGCTAGGCAAACTTCAATCCCTATTATTGCTTCGGGGGGTATCACCAATTTGGATGATATTGCCGGACTGCTTCATCATGTCAAGGAAGGCATTATGGGTGCGATTACAGGCAGAGCCATCTATGAAGGGTCGCTTGATTTTAGAGCCGCGCAGGCCATGAGTGACGTTTATGATTATTGAAGTTGCTTACGCACTCGCTGAAAAACAAACATTATTAAGCCTTGAAGTAAAAGAGGGTATTACCCTGCAAGAGGCTATTGAAACTTCCGGCATTTTGAACACCTATTCACAGATTGATTTACGTAAAGACAAAGTGGGTATTTTTGGTAAATTGGCCAAACTCGACACTGTTTTGCGCGAAAAAGATCGTGTTGAGATCTACCGCCCTTTGATTGCCGATCCTAAGCAAGTGCGTAAAGAACGCGCAGCGGCGGGCAAAGTGATGCGAGGCGGCAAAAAAGCGTAAATCAAGGTAAAATACCCCTTCTACACTATTGATAATTAATAAATGAGCGAAGAAAAACCTCCGAGTTCGACCTTTTTCCAAAAGGTTGTTGGCAAGTTCTTTTACCAGCCCCTTAAGTCCCGTAAGCAACTAATGCAAGCCCTAGAAGAGGCTGAAGACAATCTTGTGATTGATGCTCACTCTCGTTCTATTATTGAGGGCGCTCTTCAAGTTGAAAGTCTCAGGGTGCGAGATGTAATGGTTCCAAAAGCAAAAATGGTTCTGATTGCTTCTGATGCCTCTACAGAAGAGCTTCTGCAAGTGATGATTCGTTCGTCACATTCTCGTTTCCCGATACACAATCAAGAGCAGGATCGCGTTTTGGGCGTTATTTTAGCTAAGGATTTACTGTCTCATTTTGCTGAGAACGGCGGCGGTGAGTTTAATTATCGAGAATATTTGAGAGATGCGCTGTCGGTGCCTGAGAGTAAGCCACTTGGCGCACTGCTTCAAGAGTTTCAACAGAGTAAATCTCATATGGCTATTGTTCTGGATGAGTACGGCGAGATTGCAGGCTTGGTGACTTTGGAAGACGTGCTAGAGCAAATTGTTGGCGAAATTGAAGATGAGCACGACCAAGAAGAAGACTACATTGTGGACTATGGCGACGGCCGTTATTTGTTGCAAGCCAGTACACCGATTGGGGAATTTAACGAATTTTTTGAAACGTCGATCAAAAATGATGATTTTGATACGGTTGCAGGCATGGTTATTGCAGGTTTCACCTATTTGCCAGAGCAAATGAGTGAGATCAGCCTTCATGGTTTTCAGTTTAAAGTCTTGAAAACCGATTCTCGTCGATTGCATTTGCTCGAAGCAACGCGCTTAAAGCAAGACCAAAAAGATTAGCGCGGAAGCGCTTGATATTTACTAGGTTGTCTTTACGAAGCCGATATTAAAGTAGGCTGCGCGCTACCCTCTGAGTATAAAGCGGAATTAAGCAGTGTCTTGACATCTGCATTAATGACACTTATGCCCCATGGGTATAATAAATCAATATGAGCACACTTGAACAAACCACACAACTTGCCATTGATTTAATCAAAAAACAACAAGCCACTGATTTTGAAATATCTGTGGCTGAGAGTTCTGGCGTCTCTACAAATGTTAGATTAGGAGAAGTTGAGACATTACAGTATCACCTTGATACAAGCTTTGATATCAATGTTTACTTTGGTCAAAACAAGGGTCACGCCTCTAGTGTGGATTTGAGTGAGAAAAGTTTACAAAAAGCCATTGAATCTGCTTGCTTAATTGCCAAATACACTCAAGAAGATCCGTTTAACGGCCTTGCACCCAAGGAAAGAATGGCGTGGGATGCGCCAGAATTGGATCTTTATCACCCTTGGGATTTAGATGCGAAATACAGCATTGAGCTGGCCAAAGAGTGTGAAGCTAGTGCTTTAGATCAGGCTGAAATTGATAATTCTGATGGCGCAGAGTTGTCCAGTTTTGAAGGCACAAGCTTTTATGCCAACTCCAACGGATTAATTGCCAAAGCGAAGAGCACAAGGCATTCACTGCACTGCTCTTTGATTGCAAAGCGAGGCAGTGAAATGCAAACTGCTTATGACTACAGCAGCGTTCTTGATGCCAAAGATTTATTATCGGCCAAACAGATTGGACTTTCGGCCGCTGAGTTAGCACAACAAAAACTTGGCTCAAAAAGTTTGAAATCACAAAAGTGCCCAGTCATTTTTACTTCACGACAATCCTCGGGATTATTTTCTCAACTATTGAGTGCGCTTGGCGGCTCAAGACAGTATAAAAAAACATCGTTTTTGCAGGACTCTCTTGGAGAGGTCGTATTGCCAGAGGCAATGAGTATTTTTGAAGATCCAATACAGCTGAAAACAATTGGTGCAAGAGCGTTTGATCAGGATGGTGTAGCGAAACAAAAGCAGTTTTTTGTTGAGCATGGCAGAGTGGCAAGTTATATTATGAGTCAATATTCAGCCAATCAGTTGGGTTTAGAATCAACAGCAAATGCTGGCGGTGCTAGTAATTGCCAAGTCAGCACTACGTTTGACGGCGCATTGGACGCACTCCTTAACGAAATGCATAAGGGCTTACTGGTTACTGATTTGATGGGTCATGGCATCAACACCACAACAGGCGATTACTCTCGGGGCGCGCAAGGTTTTTGGGTTGAAAATGGACAGATTCAATATCCAGTGTCAGGGATTACTATTGCAGGTAATCTGAAGGTCATGTTTAATAACATTTCTGCGGTTGCAAGTGATGTTGATATTAGAAGTAATATTAAAGTTGGTTCTACATTGATCAGCGAGATAACTATTGCAGGAGAGATTTAATTGAGAGAGTTCGATGTCATCATTATTGGTGGCGGCATGGTAGGTCTTGCTTTTGCATTAGAGCTATCTGCACGACGAAACGCTTCAATCGCCATTGTTGATCCGGGCGAAATAAACCCAACGATTCACAAATCTTTTCATACACGTGTCAGCGCCATTACACCTGTCAGTGAAGTATTTTTGAATGAGTTGAATGTTTGGGACGCTATTGCTAGAAAGCAATCGTTTCACGCCACCAAGGTGTGGGATCAAAATTCTCACGGTCAATTGAATTTCAACGCGTCGGATGAAGGCCTAGATCATCTTGGCAGTATTGTTGAGAACGACCTCATTCAAGCTGCGTTATTTGCATCTCTTGATCGAGAAAAAATCGAATGTATTAAGGATAGCTTAACTGCGCTTGAAAAAAACGAAGAGGGGTATCAAGTCACATTAGGCGATCAAACAAAGCTTGATTGTCAGCTGCTCATTGGCGCAGATGGTGCGCAGTCTCAAGTGAGGAGGCTGTCAGGCATTGGCACCAGTGAAAATGATTATCAACAACAAGCGATTATTGCCAATATTGCATGTGACAAGTCTTTTGACGGCGCCATTTGGCAGCGTTTTTTATCCAATAGTATTATTGCGCTATTGCCATTGTCTAACAAGCAGGCTTCCATTGTTTGGTCTTGCAAAAATCCGTTTGCGAATGAGTTAACCGATATGCAAAATGCTGATTTTTGTCGGGCACTGTGTGAAGCTGTTGAGTATCGTTTTGGTGAAATAACCCTAGAGAGTGAAAGAAAGGTGTTTCCTCTGATTGAGCGAAGTGCAAAAGATTACGTTTTGCCAAATTTGGCGCTCATAGGTGATGCGGCGCATAATATTCATCCTTTGGCAGGCCAAGGGGTAAACCTTGGATTTGCAGATGCACAGGAGCTTAACATTCAGCTTCATACACATGCGGATAAAGCCTTGGGAGATTATATGGTGTTAAGAAAATATGCCAGAGCAAGGCGCACTGACAATGAGCTCATGGCCAAAACAATGACAGGCCTGAATTGGATTTACAAAGAAAATAATGAGGGCTTGCGCTGGCTTAGAGGCTTTGGCATGAACCTTATCGATGAGACGCCTTTGCTTAAGTCATTCTTGCAAAAACACGCGCTGGGTAAGCCGGTCTAGCAACGCACTTTAGCGAATAAAGCGCGTAGGCGTGATGATACCATCAACGGGTATATCCCACGGTTTAACATCGAGCTGATCAACTTCTTGACAATTAAAAGCCAGTGCAAAAAGCTTGGGTTTGTTAAACTTGTTTTGCTGGGTTTTAAATGCCAGTGTCTTGTCATAAAAGCCACCACCCATGCCCATTCTGTTTTTGTGTTTATCAAAACCGACCAGAGGCATTAGGATTAAATTCATTTCATGGGCGCCGACAAGTGGTGTGAAAAGTGGCTCATCAATACCAAAACGATTTTTTTGAAAATGCTGCCCAACTTTGGCAAATTTGAGTTTTTCGCCGATCAGAATTGGAAAATAAACACTATGACCCTGACGGGTTAAAAATTTAATGATATTTTTGGTTTCAACTTCTCCGTCATTAGGAGTGAAGATGGCGATGTGTTTTGCGTTGCGAAAAACCCCTGCCTTTTGGCATTGGTAGAGTAGTTTTTTGCCTTTTTTATGGCGCACCGGCTGCGAGAGCGATTTTCTAAGTCTTCGTAGTTTGCGACGTAATTCTTTCATTGCAACACATTGGTTTAAAAAATTGGATTTTAGCAGTACAATGGGCACTTTTGAGTTCATTTGGAAAATCACCATGGCAGGAGTAAAGACATTTAGATTTATTTGCCTGCTAACAGCTACACTACTATCACTGAATACACAGGCTGATGAGGAGCTATTTTATTACGCACTCAAGAGCTATGAAAATCAAAAATACGGGGTGGCCTTCGGTATGTTTACTGACCTATCAAAAGCGGGACTTCCAAGCGCTAGTACCATGCTAATGTCGCACTATGAGGAGGGGTTGGGCGTTGTTCAAGACCCCACTAAGGCGATGTCTTATTTAGGCTTGGCAGTGACTCAAATGGATAATTACAATCCAGAAAATGGTTATCAAGCCGGCCTTATGTTTTTACGCATCAATAAGCTATCTGTTGCTTTGGAGCAGCTCAAAACTGCGGCCAAGTACAAGCACCCATTGGCGTCTTATGAAATTGCCAAACTGAAACTTACGGGGCTCGAAGAGCAGGTATTAGAGGCGGTTATGTGGGCGATGATTGCCGACTCCTATGACACAGAAGAGGCTGAATCACTGCAGTCGATTGTTGAGAGTTTACTGGATGTGCAGGGCGTGCAAGCGCTACAAATGACGGAAAAATGGTTTGAGACCAATAGCACCGAGAGACTCAGAAAAGAGATTAACAAAATGAGAAAGAAAGTTAAATTGATGGGTCTGCTCAAGAATATTGAGGAGTAAGCCCTTAAAAGGTCCGTTGTGCCGCGTTGATAAAGACCTGGGCCTTACGGCTCAAGGCGGAAGTTCGATGTTTACCGCAGGCTTCCCACTTCAAGGCGGGCTTGCACAATAGTATCCAATCTCATCTCCTTTACTGTCTTTAATCGGCTCAGGGATAAAAATCAAACACGAACACAACAGATGATTTGATTATCACCTCGCACCTTGAAGTTTGCAAATTATTTTTTTCTTTTTTAAGTAAGACTCCAAGAATATATCGAAATTTTTGCATTTGACTACGGTTATCAACAGGCGTAGGATTGGGTTTAATCAATCCACTGGAGTGTTGGTATGGTCTGCACTCTTTAAAAGGAGGTAGAGTGAACTTTGACATACTCCAATCGCCACTTGATTTCTTGCAACATCAGCTGGGTGACGTTTCCCATGAACAGGTGTTGAGGATCTATGAGCGTAGTTGGGAAGAAGAGGGTAAAGCTATTTCCGCTAGCATTGATTGTAGTGGCACACCATGGTTGCGAATGTTTGACCCCTTGGGTAAGCGCATAGATGAAATTTTACTGCCCCAAGAATACTGGAAGCTAGTAAAAAATGGCTACAAAACGGGAGCAGTTTGGCGTGTTTTTGAAGAGGACTCTTTACTGGCTTCCTATCTGCAGGGATACATCACTTCTTTTTATGATCCTGGGCTTTATTGTCCTCATACCGTTTCTTTGGCAACAGCGGTATCTATTGAAAAATACGGTAGTGAATCGTTAAAGCAACGTTTTCTTTCGCAACTCCTCAAAAAGGACGGCACCGTATCTCAAGGCGCGACTTGGATGACAGAAATTAAAGGTGGATCGGACTTGGGCGCTAACACTGAAACAGTTGCAAGTCAGGATGGCGAGCATTGGTTTTTAAGTGGAGATAAATATTTTTGCAGTAACGTCCAAGCAGAGATGGCCCTTGTTGCGGCACACATCGAAGGCTCGCAAAAAAATGTTCGTGGTCTAGCACTCTTTCTGGTGCCAAAAGTTCGCCAAGATGGCAATTTAAATGTCCATGTTCGCCGCCTTAAAAACAAAATTGCAACGCGTTCTGTTGCTACAGGTGAGGTAGAGTTAAGAGGTTCTGAGGCTTATCTTCTGGGTCGTCCAGAGATGGGCATTTATTTGATTATGGAAGTGCTGAACATATCTCGAGTTGCAAACAGTATGGCCAGTATGGCATTGGCTCAGAGGGCGCTCTGCGACGCTTGGTGCTTTGCACGACAACGACACGCTTTTGCTAAGCCAATTATTGAGCATGGACTGTTGCAGCAACAATTTAAAGATCGCCTTAGACAATTGCGTGGTGGTTTTACTTTGGGCTGGGAGGCAGCGAAAATGCTTGATGAGGTCTGGCGTGAAACCCCGCCATATTCAGGGCGCTATCACCTTTTTCGGCTGTTGGCTCATTTAAGCAAATACTGGAGTGCTGAGTTTGCTGTGCAAACTGCCAAATGGGCAATAGAGGTTTATGGTGGAATTGGCGTCTTGAAGGAATACGGCGTGGAGCGTTGGTTACGTGAAGCGATGATCTTGCAAATATGGGAGGGCACCCCTCATCGGCAAATACTCGATGGTTTGGAGGTCATGGAACACAAGGGCGCACACCTCATGTTATTTGATTACCTGCAAGACAGAACTTCAAAAACAACACTCAAAACAATGAGCGAGCGTGTTGAGACGCATCTTAAATTACCAAAGATGGAGAGGGAGGCTAAATCTGAAACCCTCTTCAGTGATTTGGCGCTGTTCACCATGAACGCACTAACGCCAAAATTTTGATTTTGCACGGGATCCCAGTAGCGTTTTAATCCTATTTCTTGTAGAGCGATGAGCATGATCAGCAGTTATAATTTGTGAATATTGTGCCACTTGCAGTTCCACTGTTGGCGGGACCTTCAGTGATTGCCGCTGTGATTCTGATGATGGCGCAAGAGCCAGATCGCTGGATGGATTGGGCGTAGGCTTTTGCTTGGCGTGATTTTGATTTCTTCACGAACACTGGGTCGAAAGCTGGGCGTTAGGGCCTTGATTGCCATCAAAAGATTGATGGGTATTTTCTGTTGTTGGTTTCGTTCAATAAGCTTGTTGAGGGGAGTAAGCGGTTATTCAATATTTAGCTTTCTTTCAAAATATAACTCCGTTCGATAATTCACCCTATAGTTGCAGTTTTTCCCACAGTTGTGAGGTGACTTGGGTTTGCCAAGTTACAGTCATCAGGTTAAAATAAGTTTTATTTTTCTTCGAGATCAACATGTCATCAGCAGCACCTATCGTAATGAAATTTGGCGGAACAAGCGTTAGGAACGACAGCTCGCGCACAAGTGCAATGAGGCACGTTAAAAATCATTTTGAGGACGGCATGGATATTGTTGTCGTTGTTTCTGCAATGGGTCGTAAAGGCGAGCCTTACTCGACAGACACTTTGATTAACATGGTCAAGTTGGTCGGTAAACATATTTGTCCCAAAGAGTTGGACTCTGTAATGAGTATTGGTGAGAACTTGAGTGCTGTCTATTTTGCTCACTTTCTTAATCAAAATGGCATGAATGCGATTTCATTTGACGGTCGTCAAGCCGGCATTTTGACAGATGATAATGCCGGCAATGCTGAAATTATTGCAATTAACCCAGCTCGAATTCGCTCGGCTTTAGCCGAGGGAAATATTGTGGTTGTGGCTGGCTTCCAAGGCGTCAATAGTGATGGCGATGTACGCACACTTGGCCGTGGCGGAAGTGATACGTCTGCCGTTGCATTGGGTGCGGCATTGGGTGCTGAGTGTGTTGAAATATACTCTGACGTTGATGGCATTGCCAATTGCGATCCGAGGCAAGTAACAAGCGCTGTTTTTATGGATTCAATCAGTGCTGCGCAAATGATTACAATGTCGGATGAGGGTTCAAAAGTTATTCATCCTCGTGCGATTAAGGCCGCACTAGCGAG
>JBBWVR010000103.1:0-4449 GCA_050256315.1 Gammaproteobacteria bacterium
TGATTTGGGATGGTCATTTAAGTATTGCGGACGGTTTAATTCTTTTGGGCTTGCTGGCTGTGTTTTTAATTTACACTTTTGTTGCCTCTAAAACAGGCGACCACCAAGAGTTTGACAATCTTGCCATTGAAGTTAAACAAGGTCAAGCAAAAAAAGTTTGGTTAATGCTTACTATCTCTTTCGTTGTACTGCTCGTTAGCGCCAAGCTTGTGGTGTGGGGTGGATCCGAGCTTGCTGTCTCGTTCGGCGTCTCTGACTTGCTCATCGGTTTGACGGTGGTAGCGCTCGGTACAAGTCTGCCAGAATTGGCAGTCTCTATTAGCAGTGCATTGAAAAAACAACACGAGATGGTTGTCGGCAATATCATTGGTTCCAATTTATTTAATACTCTGGGTGTCCTCGCGATTCCGAGCCTTATTCTGCCTTTTGATGTGCCGGTAGAAGTCATCAATCGAGACTATCCATTTATGGTTTCTCTGACGATTCTGCTGTTTATTTTTTCTTATAAGTTTAAGAAAGAAGGGGTTATTAGTCGCTTAGAAGGTGTGTTACTGCTCGTCGTACTTGCTATCTACCTATACATCTTAATTTGGACTTAACTGTTAAAAACTTAGGCGAAACACAAGTACTGGCTACAAGCTTGGCCAAGTGCTGTTTGTCTTTACAAGAAGTATTTGTGATTTATTTAATTGGTGATCTGGGTACAGGGAAAACCGCACTTGCTCAAAGCTTTATTCAATTTTTTGGCTTTAATCGCGTTAAAAGCCCTACTTATTCATTGGTAGAGAGCTATCAAAACGAATCGGCAAACATTCACCATTTTGATTGCTACCGACTCAGTGATCCTGAAGAGCTTGACTATATTGGCATTCGTGAATACCTTAGCCCAGGTAGTATTCAGCTCATCGAGTGGCCAGAGCTTGGCAAGGGTGCGATTGCCAAAGCCGATATTTCTATCAGCCTCAAAGGCGACCATGACGAAAGACAAATCAACATCCAGAGCCATAGCGATATCGGCAAAAAGGTTATTCAGTGCGCTATTTCATAGGCCTTGTTTTATCACTTGTCATGACGTCAGCCTTTGCCGAGGAGAAAACGACGCTTTTTGATTTTCGCTATTGGACAGCGCCAAATCACACTCGAATTGTCATTGATACAGAGGCCAATACTGCTTTTATAGTCAGCGCAAAAGATGATTATGTTTTGCTTAGTGTTGAAAACGCCGAAGTGCTATCACAAACATTTTCTCACTTATTTTTCGAAGACGAACGCATCGAACGAACTCAAATTAAGCGTAGTGGTGATGACATCAGGCTCATTTTTTATACCAACAAGGTGTTTAAAGTTAAGCACTACACCCTCGCTCCTAACGAAAAATACAAATATTATCGACTGGTGATTGACCTGATTGATCTTCAATCGAAAACAGCTGTTGCAGACAGTGCAATAGAGCAGGACGATGAGCCTGAGCGCAAAGTTGTGCTGGTTGATGCTGGTCACGGCGGCGAAGATCCAGGCGCTTTAGGCAAGAATGGCTCACGTGAAAAAGACGTTAACCTGGCTATTGCACAAAAGCTGGTCGACACCATTAATCAAAGCGACGAAATTACGGCCATACTCACTCGAAGTGGCGACTACTACATACCCCTCACCGAACGAATTACTATTGGCTTGAGTAAAAAAGCGACAATGTTTATCTCGATACATGCCGATGCGGTTGAGAGCACAAGCGCCAAAGGCGCATCCATTTATAGCTTGTCTGAGAAAGGTGAAGTTAGCGAACTGGCTAAGCAGCTGGAGCAGTCTGAAAACTCAGTCGATCAGTTTGGTGGCGTAGAGACGGTTATTGATAGCGACCAGTTCCTCAAAACTATGCTTACCGATTTTTCTAGAAAAGACCGAGACATCCAGTCACAACAACTGGCAGCGGTCATTTTGAAGCACATCAGTGCTATTGGGCCAGTACATAAAAAGACCCCGCAAAAAGCCAATTTCGTTGTGCTGAAGTCTCCCGCCATCCCTTCTGTATTAGTGGAAACCGCTTTCATTTCCAACCCTGGCCAAGAAGTGCGACTTAATAACTCGGAAGAGCAACGAAAAATTGCCGATGCTATTTTTCAGGGCATCAAAGATTACTACTCAGCAGTTGAGGCTCAACTATAAAGGCTTTGATTCTTCCTGAGAATTTTCGCCATCAAGTATCAGCGCTTCACTGATAAGCTGGTGCACACTGACCACCATAAAAGGGTCGAAATCGTAATACGGCAAGACTTTTGAAAATTGTGATTTACAAATCGCACACAGCGCTGCCAAGGTGTTGACACCACTCTTTTCTTCACTTTGCTTTAATGCTTGCATTCTAGGCAGTGCACCTTTGATGCGCAGCTCTAACAAATCATCGGCCAACAAACCGCCGCCGCCGCCGCAGCAAAAAGTGGATACTTTGATTGTGTCTTCCGACATATCAACAAAATGATTACAGGCTGCTTTAATCACTTCTCTTGGGAGTATAAATTGACCGTTCTTAATGCCACCCATATTACTGCCTCGGGCGACATTACACGAATCATGAAAGGTGACAATACGATGATCGTTCTTGGATTTGTCGAATGTTAATTGCTCTTTTTGGATTAAGTCGTAAGTGTATTCAATAATATGTTGCGGCTGTGGATAGTTTTGATCTAGCTGATTCTGCAATTGTCGTGCATATTCATCCGTTGCACCACCACCAATGCCAGTCAATGTATTCCAAAAACTATAAGCAACCCGCCAAGCATGGCCGCACTCACCAACAATAATGCGTCTTACCCCTAAATCAAGGGCCGCTTTTCGAATTCGCAGCGCACCCTCACGCATAATGTCGTAATTGCCAATAAACATACCAAAGTTCGCCCCTTCAGAGGCATAAGAACTCAATGTCCACGACGCGCCAGACTGATGAAAAACTTTAGCATAACCAATCAGGCCGTCAATATGAGGCTCGGCAAAAAAATCAGCCGACGGCGTTATGAGTAAGATTTCAGCGCCTTCTCTGTCGAGCGGCAGTTTCACCGCCACGCCGGTGTCTTCTTCAATTTCCTCTTCAAGATCAAGCAAAGTGTCTCGTAAAGCGGGCTCAGGCATGCCAAGATTGTTACCAATTTTTTTGACCTTTCCCAAAATTTGATTGCAATATTTTTGACCCACACCAATCGCGTTCATCACTTCTCGGGCGGCCATTGTTATCTCTGCGGTGTCAATGCCAAAAGGACAGTAAACCGAGCAACGTCGACACTCTGAACACTGATGAAAATAGTTGTACCAGTCGTCAAGCATAGACTCGTCGAATTCTTTTGCGCCCACCAATTTAGGAAAATACTTACCTACAAAAGTAAAGTGGCGTCGATAAACACTGCGAAACAAGTCCTGTCTCGCCACTGGCATATTTTTGGGATCCCCCGTACCAAGGAAATAATGACACTTGTCAGTGCAAGCACCACATCTCACACAAGCATCCAAAAATACAGGAATGGAGCGATATTTACTGATCGTCTCACCCATTTTTTCAATCGCAACTTGCTGCCAATTATCAACTTTTTCCCCAGGAAAACCAAGAGACTTTTGCATGTCGGCATTGGCTTTAAACGGGCCATCACCAGTCATAGCATCGCTCTTCAATGCAGGTGTTTGCAGGTAGGTTTCTAATTTTGGTATATCAAATTTTGCCATGATTATTCACTTTTACTATTTTTCTCTTTATCAATAGCCCAATCCGAAATATGGCGTTTTTTCCTTGCATCATCTGTTTGATTGAGGGTTGGTGAGAAAAACACCCCTGGCGCATGCAGCATTTTTGAAATAGGGAAAATTGCAATTAATACAAACACCATAAAGATATGCGCTAGAAAGACGCCCTCACTCGGCAATTCAGACCAATTCAAAGTTATTAGACCCTCTGCAAAACTCTCGACCATAGTCATATCGGGGTAATAATGGGCAAAAGTCATCAGCACACCTGTGACTGCGATCGCAATTAAAAGTAACAACAATAGATAATCTGAAGGAGAGGAAATGTAGCGCACTCGATCAACAAAAAAACGTCTTGCCAATAAGCCCGACAAACCAAATATGAGTGGAAAAGCCGCGTACTTCAAAGGTTCGGCTTGACGCAATAGTTCGGGTGTTTCACCTGGCCAAAAATAAGGCAAATGGCGAATAAAAAGCAACACCAAGGCCCAGTGAAACAACCAGCCAAACAACCAAGTCCATTTGCTGGCTCTGAACAAACTGGAAAACAATAAAACCTCTCGCGTCATTCTAAGGATGACGCCTAATTTCGTCAATGGTGCTGGGGCAGTAGGAATTTTGAGTGGTACTGGCGTACTTGCGTACTGAATCACTTTTAGCGTCACACCCACCAGACACAGCGATACCGCTAGGTAGAAAAAGACAATAAATAAAATGCTCATT
>JBBWVR010000104.1:0-2095 GCA_050256315.1 Gammaproteobacteria bacterium
AAATTGGTTTATGAAGACCAGTTAGCGGCGATTAAAAACAATCATGATGGCGCCAAAGATGGCGAAGAGTTTGACTTAGCACTACTCGTTGATGGCCTTGTGGCAGAGCGCGAGCAAGGCATTACCATCGACGTTGCTTACCGATATTTCTCTACATCGAAACGTAAATTTATTATTGCCGACACCCCTGGACACGAACAATACACACGCAACATGGTCACAGGCGCGTCAAACTCAGACCTTGCAATTATCTTAATTGATGCTCGAAAAGGCCTAATAACGCAAACCAAACGTCACTCATACTTAGTCTCGTTATTAGGTCTAGAGCATGTTGTGGTAGCGGTTAACAAAATGGATTTGGTGGATTTCAATGAGGCCACGTACGAGCGAATCAAAAGCGACTACAAAGCCTTTGCCGAGCAACTCAATATTGGAAAAATTGACTTCATTCCACTCTCAGCCCTAAAAGGCGACAATGTTGTAAACCCGTCTGAAAATATGGATTGGTACAAAGGTCCAGCTTTGCTGCCATTCCTTGAAGAAGTTGAGCAAACGATTGACCAGCTTGCTGATGGTTTTCAATTACCAGTTCAATATGTTAATCGACCTAATGCTGATTTCCGTGGCTACTGTGGCACCCTGAATCAAGGCAGTGTCGCTCCTGGCGATCCAATTACGGTTCTACCGAGTGGTTTGAGCACTACAGTAGGGCGTGTTATTACTGCCGATGGCGACCTAGATCGCGCCTACAAAGGCATGGCCATCACGCTGATTCTCGCCAAAGAGATTGATATCTCTAGAGGCGATCTTTTGGTGCATTCGCAAGATAATTTTGCCATCACCAATCAACAAAAATTACGCTCTCACTTAGTGTGGATGGATCAAACACCGCTTGCCCTGGATAAAGATTACGAGCTTAAATTGGGCACACGTCGCGTCAATGCGCGCGTTGATATCATTCACCACCGTGTCGATATTAATACTCTTGAGCACGTTGACACCGATACATTGGAGCTTAACGAAATTGGCCTATTGGATGTACAACTTGATGCACTACTGCCAATCGAGCAATTCACGCACAACAAAGGCCTAGGCGCTTTTATTCTGATTGATAAAATCACCAATGCTACGGTTGCCGCTGGCATGATCAGTTCACAACAAGCAGACCTGGTTGATCATCACCGAGCTGAATTTCATATTGCAGACGCCAACAAAGAACTTAAAAGCAAGAGTGCAGCGCAAATTGTCAAATGGGCATTAGCGCTTGAAGGCAGGGCTATTGTTACGACAAATTTTGGACCGCAAGAAGCAGTGCTACTTCACATGGTTAATCAAGTCGCACCAGAAACTCAAGTTCTTTGGATTGACTCAGGTTACAACATGCTGCAAACGTACAAATTTGCTGCTGCAGTAACAAAACAGCTAGATCTCAATCTAACGATATACACGCCTCTGGTCAGTGCTGCACGACGTGATGCTGTGATGGGCGGCATTCCAATGATTGATGACCCTGCACACGAGGAATTTTCACATCAATTTAAGATAGAGCCGTTCTTACGCGCAATGCAAGAAACCAACGCAGATGTTTGGCTAACAGCCGTTAGACGCGAACAAACTGCGGTGCGTCAAGAAATGGACACTGTTGCACTTGGTCCAAATGATGTTATCAAAGTCTCACCACTACTGGACTGGACACTGGCCGATATGCAAGTCTATCTCGAGAAAAATGGCCTGCCGGATGAAACGCACTATTTCGACCCAACCAAAGTTGAGGCGGGTCGTGAATGTGGATTGCACACATTAGGTGATTAATTAATAATTTCTCTCCGTAAAGAAGCTCTATTATTTCGGGCTTTTTTATTATGATTTTTAACAGCTGCTTTTGGATTTTCACCAAATCGATTCGAACCTTGATCGCCATCAATACACATAAAAACAAACCAAGCAATCTTGCCAACAATCGGAACAAACATAATCAAATACCACCAACCACTCTTACTGATATCATGAAGTCTCCTAACCGCAACAGCAATGGTTGGAATAATGAGAGCTATCCAAAAGATGATAGTCAGAAAAAGTATCAAGACCTAAAGAG
>JBBWVR010000105.1:0-3257 GCA_050256315.1 Gammaproteobacteria bacterium
ACCGCCCTTTTTTATTGCCTAAGTCTTTTGCTTAGGCTTGATTCATTTTGCTGTAGGTCTGACGAATCAGCTTATCAGATTCTGCTAGCCTTCCCCAGGCATCTGTGTCAAACTCAATGGTTGCTGGTGTATCGATTTTAAAGTGATTGTAGTTATCGATACCACGCACAAGTGTTGCCGAATCCTCTTCGGTTTGGGTTTGAAACATATCGGTGCTAATGTAATTAAAGTTAAGGCCGATACGACGCTCATTGCTTCTGTTGGGATGAGAAGTGTGCAGAGTCCAGCCATGGTGTAGCGAAGCCTCTCCCGCTTTTAAAGGCACGCAACATGACTGATCATCTGAAATGCCTTCAACTTTTTGACCAAGGTACAGTATGTTATTACCATCCTCTGTATTACTGTGAGTAAGCTGGCCATTGCTATGGCTGCCCGGCACCATGTGCATGCAACCGTTTTCGTCTGTGGCGTCAGAAAGTGCAATCCAAGCAGAAACTTGCTTGTCGTCATTAAACCCCCAATAAGTGAGATCTTGATGCCAGCTGACGTGCACATCAGAATGTGGCTCTTTGATAATAAAGGTGGCGTTGTACAGTAAGATATTTGGGCCCAGTAAAGATTCAACACTGTCTAACAAAGTTGTATTAATTGCCAACTCGTATGCCATTGCTAAAGCAGTATGGATTTTGAATCGATAATGAAGCGAGCCAGTTTCTCTCTCTATGACTTCGAGTGATTGCCGATAAGACAATGCTTTTTCAGTACCAATAAGGCGCAACGGCGCATAATAGCCGTTTACTTCAAATTGTGATTTTAATGTTTGCATGTCATCCCCCACAGCTCTACACTTTGGGGGATTATAAAACCGTTTTAAACTTTAAGCAACAGTCTTGCAGGATCTTCTAACGCATCTTTAATGGAGATTAGGAATTGAACCGCCTCTCTGCCATCGATGATGCGGTGATCGTAAGACAGCGCAAGATACATCATTGGTCTGACGACAATTTCTCCATCAACGACCACAGCCCTTTCTTGGGTTTTGTGCATGCCCAAAATGGCACTTTGTGGTGAGTTAAGGATCGGTGTGGACAGTAGTGAACCAAAAACACCGCCATTTGAAATAGTAAAGGTGCCACCCATCATTTCTTCAAGCGTTAAAGAGCCGGCTTGTGCTCTTGCGGCGTAATCGATGATGTTTTTCTCAATATCATGCATTGCCATTTTATGCGCGTCGCGCAAGACAGGTACAACCAAGCCCCTGTCTGAAGAAACTGCAACAGAGACATCGCAATAGCCATGATAAATAATGTCATGACCATCAATGTAGGCATTAACGGTTGGATATTTTTTAAGGGCCTCAACTGCGGCTTTGACAAAGAACGACATAAAACCAAGTTTGACGCCATACTTCTTCGCAAAAGCCTCTTTGTAACTTTTTCTCATCGAAAGAATGGCAGACATGTCAACTTCGTTAAAAGTGGTCAGCATCGCTGTATTTTGCGTGGCTGAATGTAGCTTAGTAGCAATGGTTTTTCTTAAGCGACTCATCGGTACGCGTTCTTCTATTCTATTGCCCGTAGGGTTAATAGAGGGTTGTGGAGTGCTTGGTGTCTTTGCAATGATTGGCTCTTTTGGTTCAGGTGTTTGCTCAGTATTGGCAGGGGCGCTGGTCTCACTCTCAGGCTGTGGTTCGGGCTCTGGATCAGTTTCCGTTTCCGTTTGGGCTGCGGTTTCTGCTTTAGATTCTTCGGGTTCTTTGTCTTGAATTTCTGAGCCTTCAGTCATTTCGCCAAGGACTTGTTGGGCGCCAACCGTCTCCCCTTCTTGTGCAATAATTTTAGTAAACACACCCGCTTCTTCGGCTGGCACCTCAAGTACTACTTTATCGGTTTCAATCTCCACGATAACATCATCAACTTGAACAAGATCACCGGGTTGTTTGTGCCATGCGGCAACGGTGGCTTCACTTATAGATTCCGGTAAAACTGGAACTTTTATTTCTATCATTTACTGTCTCCTAACGCTCTTTAATGGGAACAATGCCCAGAGCCTGTTCAATTACGTAGTTTTGGTTAATGTTATGCAATCTTATGCTTCCCTCGGCAGGGGCGGCATAGAGATCCCTAGCGACGATATCTAACGTTTGACCTTTCTTTGCGCAGTACATAAAGTTGTGTCTAGAGGAGTACCAAGCGCCTTGATTGATGGGCTCTTCTTGGCACCAGACAAGCTCTTTTGCGTTCGGATACTTGTCGAGTTCACGGTGGAGTATCTCGGCTGGAAAAGGATAGAGTTGCTCTAAACGCAGAATGGCAATATTATTAATTTGATCATCTTGGCGACGTGTCAATAATTCATAAAAGACTTTGCCGCTGCACATCACAATACGATCGACTTTTTTGGGCTTGATGTTATCGTATTGCTCTTCATAGACATCCCTAAATTTCTCCTCAGTGAACTTATGCATAGGGGATGCAGCAAGTGGGTTTCTGAGCAGACTTTTTGGCGTCATGATGATAAGTGGCGCGCGAAATTTTCTTAATATTTGTCGCCTTAAGAGATGAAAAATCTGTGAAGCTGTTGTCGGCACACAAACTTGCATATTGTGCCCAGCGCACAACTGTAAAAAGCGCTCTAATCGCCCCGATGAGTGTTCGGGCCCTTGTCCTTCAAGACCATGTGGTAATAGCATTACAAGATTTGATAAGCGGCCCCATTTGGCCTCAGCCGAAGCAATAAATTGATCGATAATGGCTTGAGCGCCATTGACGAAATCACCAAATTGAGCCTCCCATAGAACCAGCGACTCTGGGTTAGCAGTGGCGTAGCCATACTCAAAACCAAGTGCAGCCTCTTCAGAGAGAATGGAGTCAATAACCTGAACTTTTCCCTGATTTTCATTAAGGTGTTGAAGTGGAATGTAGTCCTCGATGCAGAATTGATTGTGAAGCACAGCATGTCTATGGAAAAAAGTACCACGACCGCAATCTTGGCCAGACAGGCGAATTGGGGTGCCACTATCCGCTAAACTTGCGTAGGCAAGGGTTTCTGCAAAACCCCAATCGGCATTGATTTCTCCATTTGCCATTTTTTTGGCGCTCTGTCATTACCTTTTTCACCCTGGCATGCAGCTCAAAGCCATCTGGTAAAGTCTGAAGCTTGGTGTTTAATTCTTTTATTTGCTCGTGGGATAGTTTGGAGTTGTAGGGCGCGGTCCATTCGGCATTAAAATACTCCTCCCAGTCAAGTTTCCACTG
>JBBWVR010000106.1:0-2421 GCA_050256315.1 Gammaproteobacteria bacterium
AAAACAATTACAACCATCACCTTCCATCGTCACTTGCGAACTCTCAATACCCGCTTCTAATTTTGCTTGAATTTCTTCAATTGTCATACTAAAACCCCTTTAAGTTGCTATGCGCCAAACATGCCTTTAAGCGCGAAGAAAAATAGAATGGACATGAAGGCGCCAGCCGGTAGTGTCACAATCCATGATAGGAAAATCTTGTTAATCACTCGGGTATCCAAAGCAGCCATACCTCGAGCAAGACCAACACCAAGTACCGCACCCACCAAAACTTGCGTGGTGGATACCGGCAAACCCGTTCCCGAAGCAATCACAACCGTTGCAGCCGCGGCCAATGTAGCCGCAAAACCACGAGAAGGGGTTAACTGGGTAATACCTGTACCAATCGTGGCAATCACTTTATGACCGTAAGTAACCAAGCCAAGGACAATACCAGCACCACCGACCAGCAATACCCAAGGAGGCAATATACTCTTAGCACCAATGATGCCGCCAGACTCAATAACACCATAGATTGCAGCCAATGGGCCAATCGCATTGGCCACGTCGTTAGAGCCATGAGCAAATGCCATTGCAGCTGCGGTAATGACCATCAACACACTAAAAACTCGCTCCATTGAGGTGAAGTGAAAATCTTTGTTTTCTTCGGGGTCAAGGCGAATGCCTCGAATCCACCAGGCACCAACAACAGCAACGAGTGCGCCGAAACCGAAGGCAAGAAGATAACTTGTGGAGGTGTCAAGCTCTAAGCCGATATGCTTTAAACCCTTAAAGATGGTCACCAGGGAAATGACAAATCCCACCAGAAACATATAAAACGGCACATACCTCTTGGCATTGTCAAAAGGATTTTCAGTGTCAATAATTAAATTCTGCAGACTTCTAAAGAGCATAAAGGCGATGGTTCCAGCCAAGATCGGTGAAATGATCCAACTCATAGCAATCGTGCCTACTTTGCCCCAAGCAACAGCGTCGACGCCTACACCTACCGCACCAAAGCCAACAATAGCGCCAACAATCGAATGTGTGGTAGAAACTGGCCAGCCAAAAGAGGATGCGATCATCAGCCAGAAACCAGCAGCAAGCAGTGAGGCCAACATGCCATAAACCAATAAATGCGGATCATCGACAAAAAGTGACGCGTCTAAAATCCCTTTTCGAATCGTTGCGGTGACTTCTCCGCCAGCAAGAATTGCTCCCGCAAACTCAAAAATAACCGCAATAATAATGGCTTGTTTAATAGTGATAGCACCAGAACCAACAGACGTACCCATCGCATTAGCAACATCATTAGCGCCCACACCCCAAGCCATAAAGAGACCGAAAGAAATGGCCAATACAATAAAAATACTGATTTCAAAGCCAAAAATACCAAAATAACTAGAAGCGATAATATCCATTTAGACTCCTATTATTTAGCCAGCATGATTTCTAAACGCGAGCCTACTTTTTGAGCTGCATCAGCTGTTTCGCCTAGCCACTCTATGGCTCGATAGTAAAACATCACATCCACAGGCGGCAACGTTGTTTCTAAGGCAAATAATTGGTTGCGAACTAGGTGTTGTGCCTTATCAGAATCATGCTCTAAAGCATTAATCTTAGATACTATGGTGTCCACTTTTTTACGTTCACGGCTACCAAAAGCGGTTTCTAGCAGCTCATCCAACTCATTAATCGCCTCAAGAGCGGCGTCTGAGGTGTTGATGCAAACAGTAACCAAGTCTAAAAAGCCTGGTGCAATTACTGCTGGAAAAACCATCTTGCGTGTCATCATTAATCCCGCAAGATCTTTGGTGATATTAGCAATAGAATCTTGAATCAACAGCAGATCAAGGAGATCACGGCGAGAGAAAGGCATCATAAAAGTGCTTGGCAAATTCATGCGCAATTTTTTCTTCAACTCGTCCGCCTTATTTTCTTTTTTGACAATTAAGTCGCGAGAGGCTTCTGCTTTTTCCCAATTCTCCACACTAGCGGCTTTGGCAAAGGTCGAAAACTCTTTAAGGCACATATGCACTTGTTTCATATGTTGCTGTAATGGGTTGATTGGAGATTTTCCAAATAAACCCGAAATATTATTTCTAGCCATTAATACCAGCTCCAGAATTTATAAATAGTAGTTGCGTATTTTAATGTCTGCAACACAACTTGCAACAGAAAAAACAAAAAAACTAAATGAGCGTACTTCGCACATAAAGCAGTAATCTTACCTTGAGCCGATTAAAGCAAAACTCAAAAACTCAGCTTATCATTACGCTAGACCTCTGCACAAAAATCTCACCATTAACCAAACTCAACAGAATCAATAAGGTGAGAGTAAAAAGAGTATTTCGAATTAAATATATTTATTTAGGGTGTTATAAATCCTTCTTTATGCCACTAACTAAGTAAATTCAAAAAGTAACAAATGATGATGATGGG
>JBBWVR010000107.1:0-8320 GCA_050256315.1 Gammaproteobacteria bacterium
ATTGACTTGGATTTACAATTAAAAGCCGAAGAATTAATGGACGGTAAACGAGGCGCATTGGTGATGATTGATGTTACCGATGGCTCTATTTTGACCCTTGTTAGTACCCCTACATTCGATCCAAACTGGTTTGTTGGTGGTATTTCATTCAAGCAATACCAATCACTGCAAGAGGATAAAGACCTACCCCTATTTGATCGCAGCATTAAAGGCCTCTATCCGCCGGGTTCAACCATTAAACCTATGATCGCTCTCGGTGGTCTTGAGCAAAAAGATATCACTGTCACTAGTAAAGTCTTTTGCCCAGGCTATTACAAAATTTCAAATTACTCACGAAAATTCAACGACTGGAAGCGCACAGGCCACGGTCATGTTAATGTTAAGGACGCCATCGCCCAGTCGTGCGATGTTTTCTTTTATGATCTAGCCTTCAATATGGGCATCGACAAGCTTCATGATAATTTAGCGTATTTCCAATTTGGCGAAAAAACAGGGATTGATTTACCGGGTGAATTTGCAGGCATTTTGCCTTCTAGGGAGTGGAAAAAAATCAATAAAGATGAGCCTTGGTATCAAGGTGAGACTTTGAATACTGGTATTGGCCAAGGCTTTATGACCACCAGTCCATTACGTCTGGCCGTAGCCACTGCAGCAATTGCCAACAAAGGTCAGCTACTAATACCGCAAATTCTTATGCACTCACAAACGAGTGCGGGTAATGTTGAAGTAAGCGAGAGCTTTGAGGCGACTCAAATTCCGATAAAAGATATCAAGAATTGGGAGATTATTATTGCCGGCATGGAGCTAACCGTTTATGGCGCAAGCGGGACTGCAAGAAGGCTAAATCATAATCTTAGCTACACGCTTGCCGGAAAAACAGGTACCGCGCAAGTATTTGGCCTCGACCCTGAAGAAACCTATATTGCAGAAAAATACGAAGAAAAGCTCAGAGACCATGCTCTATTCACCGGTTTTGCGCCAGTGGAAAATCCACAAGTGGCAATTGCAATCATTGTTGAAAATGCTGGCAGTGGCAGCTCAAAAGCCGCGCCAATTGCCAAAGCCGTGCTGGATGTTTATTTTGCTAAAAACCCAGTAACGGTGCTAGCAACGGTCGAGTAGCCTAGCCTTTTATGTTTGTTGAGCGTGAAATTCAACCCTGAAATCTTCAAATTCATCATTCTTAATTGCCTCTCGCATTGATGCCATCAAAGACTGATAATAGTGCAAATTATGCAAAGTATTGAGGCGTGAGCCCAATATTTCATTGGTTTTTTGCAAATGATGTAAATACGCTCTAGAATAATTCTGACAAGTTGAACAATCACAGTTGACATCAAGTGGCCCAGTGTCCATCTTGTGTTTGGCATTACGAATTTTAACAGTGCCTGATGAAGTAAATAAATATCCATTTCTAGCATTACGTGTAGGCATTACGCAATCAAACATATCAATACCTCTGGCCACCGCCTCCACCAAGTCTGACGGCGTACCCACCCCCATCAAATAACGCGGTTTATCCGCTGGCATAGCGTCTGGCAAATACTCTAGCACCTTAATCATCTCTTCTTTTGGCTCGCCGACAGATAACCCGCCAATCGCATAGCCGTCAAAGCCAATTTCGACCAAAGCTTCAACCGATTGACGTCTTAGGTCTTCGTGCATGCCACCCTGCACAATACCAAATAACGCATTGTCGTTACCCAACCTATGGTGCTCTTCTTTAGAGCGCTTTGCCCAGCGCAAAGAGAGTTGCATCGATCGGTCAACTGTCGATTTTTCGCTAGGATAAGCAATACACTCGTCAAAAATCATGACAATATCGGCACCGAGTTTTTGCTGAATTTGCATCGACTCTTCTGGCCCCATAAATATTTTAGCACCGTCTTTAGGCGAACGAAACGATACGCCTTTTTCGTTAATTTTGCGAATATGACCCAAGCTGAAAACCTGAAAACCGCCCGAATCGGTAAGAATGGGTCCTTGCCAATTCATAAAATCATGTAAATCACCGTGCGCTTCAATGACATTAGTACCCGGGGTGATGGACAAATGAAAGGTATTACCAAGAATGATTTCAGCGCCAAGCTCTTTGACCTCTTCAACCGTCATTGCTTTAACTGTACCGTAGGTGCCGACCGGCATAAAGGCTGGGGTATTGACCTCGCCTCGCGCAAAAGTGATTTTCCCTAAACGGGCTTTGTTATCGATCTTGGCTAATTCAAATTTCATAGGAGGATTATAGAATGTTCGCCTGACTTTTCAGCACCACTTTTTGCTTAATTCATCCACCAAATCAATAATTTCAGAAATTTTGAATTGAAGTTAAGTAAAACGCTTATTTTATGAAAAAAATACCAAAAATGGGCATTTTTAGTCGCTTTAAAGGCTTTTTTATGTCTTTTAGAGGGCTTAAATAAGCCCATTTCAGAAATTGTAAATATTTTTAGAGCTTTTGAAATCCTTTTTCGAGAATCAAAGATTTTCTCCTTGAGGGCTTAGTGCTTTTTCTACTCGTCTCGACAAAGCACCGAAAAAGAAGACGCCCTAGAAATAAACACTAAATTACTATTGCTCGTTTCCCTATATTTTAGGAACTCACTGCGTTCAGACAACAAAAATATCTCCGCTTCACTTCGTAAAGTATTGTTTATGTTGCTTAGTAAAGGGAACTAGTCAAAAACCCAAGTGGATTGACCACTTTGATTTGCGAGAAACGATTTTAGCTCTTAAATATATAACAATAAAACTCAGCTACGTCTGGGTTTGCTTATTAACTTGTATCTGCCAAAGCCTCGCATACTGACCATTGAGATCAAGCAGCTGTTGATGCGTACCTTGCTCGGCAATTGTGCCATTGCCAAGTACGATAATCTGGTCGGCATCAACAATGGTTGAGAGGCGGTGGGCAATCACCAAAGTGGTGTGTTTGTGAGCTAAGCTCGCTAGTGCCTTTTGCACCATTTTTTCAGAATACGAATCAAGCGCCGAAGTGGCCTCATCAAAAATCAATATCGGTGGATTTTTTAACAACACTCGAGCGATCGCCAGACGTTGTTTTTCACCGCCTGAGAGTTTTAAGCCCCTCTCGCCGACCAGCGTATCGTAACCTTGCGGTAGCGAATCAATAAAACTGTCGATAAAGCTGAGTTTGGCTGCCTGTTTAACCTCGGCCTCACTTGCGCCCGCACGACCGTAAGCAATATTGTAATAAATACTCTCATTAAACATCACCGGATCTTGTGGCACAACACCCATCGCCGCGCGCACCGAATCTTGAGTAAAACGCTTAATGTTTTGTTGGTCAATGCGTATTTCACCACTAGAGATATCGTAAAAACGAAAAAGCAGTTTGGCGAGTGTTGATTTGCCCGCACCAGAAGGGCCAACAATCGCTACCTTTTGCCCTGGTTTAAGAGAAAAGTTAATATTGCTGAGCACTTCCTGCTTGCCAGCGTAAGCAAAAGAAACGTTGTTAAATTGAACCTCGCCTTGAGTGACTTTGAGCTCTGGCGCATTGGCTACATCGGTGACTTTAGAGGAGCGATCCAATAGGTCGAACATGTTGTTCATATCGATGAAATTATGTTTAATTTGACGATAAATAATGCCCAGGCCGCCGAGTGGAATAAAGAGCTGTAACAGGAGTGCCTGAATCATAATAAGGTCACCCAAGCTAAGACTCTTATCAACCACACCTTGTGCTGCCATAATTAAAACAATGGTTACACCTATCGCAATCACCGCGCCTTGAACAAAGTTAAGTGCTGTCATGGAAGTAAAGCTCTTGGTGGCAACATCTTCCCAGCGCTGCATCGTCTCACCGTAACGATCAACTTCAAATTTTTCTTGATTGAAGTATTTGACGGTCTCATAATTAATTAAGCTATCGACTGCATTGGTATTAGCCTCAGATTGCATGTCGTTCATTTGGTAACGATACTTCATTCGCCAAGTGGTAATGGCTAGTGTCAAAGCAACATAAAAGAACACTGTTAATAAAGAGACTCCGGCAAAAAGAAGGTCGTAATTTAGCCATAAAATGCCGATTACAAGGCATATCTCAAATAATGAGGGGAGGATATTAAAAACAAAAATGGACAACAAAGTGGAGACACTTTGGGTGCCACGGTCAATATCACGGGTAATACCACCAATCCGACGATCCAAATGAAAGGATAGGTCCAACGTGTGTAAATGCCTAAAGACGCCAAGTGCGATCAAATTCATCGCGTGATAACGAACTTTGGCAAAAATAGCATCACGCAGCTCATTAAAGAGTGAACTTGCCAGTCGCAAAAGGCCGTAAGCTAGCAACATACCGAGCGGCAACACCAAAACTAAATTGGTCTGATCAAGGCCATCAACGATTTCTTTTAGCGCAAGGGGCACAGCAACATTCGCCAATTTCGCCAACATTAAAAAACCAACGGCCCAAATAACACGAGCTCGCATTTTGAGCAAATACGGCAAGAGCTTTTTTAAAACCTTAATATCTCTGGTTTTAAAATCGTAAGCCTTAGTTTGGTTACTGCTTGAGTGCATCGAGTGTCGTTTTAGTTAGAAAAGGCTTGGTTGATTTGATCAAAGCCAAAACCTCGAGACTGGAGAAAACGTTTTTGCTTAGCGGTTTCTTTGTAGTCGGATGGCAGGTCATCGCCATATTTTGTCACTCTGACCTTTCGCGCTAATGCAAACCAATCAAAAACGGATAAGTCAAAATATTCAATACCACGTTGTTTGAGTTCGGCGGCAATCTTGACGGAGCCTTTGCCCTGATTAAAGCGCATAACAATAAAGTCTTCAGCAAAACGAGTGTCACTTTGATAATTCTGCTCAATCAATAAGTCTATTGCGTTAGCAATAAGAGTGTTATCAAAGTCTTTAAGTTGGAGTTTTTGCCTTAATTCTAATTGCGAATGCTCGCGTCTAACAAGCATTCGCATTGCAGCAGCATAACACTCACTGTCTTTACTTTGCTGAATCTCCATCATCACCGGCCATCAATTTTTTACGAATTTGCGCTTCAAGGGATTGTGCAAGCTCAGGGTTGGCTTTTAGGTAGTCTCTTGCCTTGTCTTTTCCTTGGCCAATGCGCTCACCACCAGCACTATACCAGGCGCCTGCTTTTTCAACAAAACCCAGTTCGACACCCAAATCAATGACTTCACTCTCTCTTGAAATGCCTTGATTGTATAAGATTTGAAATTCTGCTTTTTTGAATGGAGGCGCTACTTTGTTTTTCAATACTTTAACACGAGTCTCATTACCTATAATTTCATCGCCTTTCTTAATCGCGCCAATACGACGAATATCCAAACGAACCGATGCGTAGAATTTAAGCGCATTACCACCCGTAGTGGTCTCAGGATTGCCAAACATCACACCAATCTTCATCCGCAGTTGGTTGATAAAGATTACCATGGTGTTGGTTTTTTTAATATTTGCAGTAAGCTTTCTTAGTGCTTGCGACATTAATCTGGCCTGCAGCCCCATATGAGATGCGCCCATCTCACCTTCAATTTCAGCTTTTGGCGTCAATGCCGCAACTGAATCGATTACGATAACATCAACACTACCAGAACGCACCAACATGTCTGTAATTTCTAGAGCCTGCTCACCGGTATCTGGCTGTGAAATTAACAACTCATCGATATTAACACCAAGACGCTTAGCGTACTGAGGGTCCAGTGCATGCTCAGCATCAATAAAGGCTGCCGTGCCACCTATTTTTTGCATTTCGGCAATCACGTGCAGCGTTAATGTGGTTTTTCCTGAAGACTCGGGGCCGTATATCTCAACCACACGACCTCTCGGTAAGCCGCCAATACCCAGAGCAATATCAAGACTCAAACTGCCTGTTGATACCGCTTCAATATCGGACCTAGCCCCATCATCACCCAAAAACATCACCGAGCCCTTACCAAACTGCTTATCAATCTGTGCAAGTGCTGCTTTTAGTGCTTGTTTTTTCTGTTCATCCACGCGTTTCTCCCGAGTAAAATATTGATTAAATTATTCGAATTATTATAATGGCTTTCACCCAACTAGACACACAATGTATGGCACTTGCACTGCAACTTTCAAGCAAAGGTCGACACACTGTTCACGCCAACCCAATGGTCGGTTGTGTCATTGCGCACAACGGTGAAATAATCGCTCAAGACTACCATCGAGAATTTGGCAAAGGCCACGCCGAGGTCAACGCCTTGGCACAAATCAATGGCAAAGCAAATGGCGCAACAATGTATGTTACGCTTGAGCCATGCTCGCATTATGGCAAAACACCGCCTTGTGCTGAAGCAGTAATTGCCGCCGGCGTCACAAAAGTGATTATTGCAACGTTAGACCCCAATCCACTAGTGGCTGGAGCAGGCGCTCAAATGTTAAAAAATTCAGGTATTGAGGTTGAAGTTGGATTACTAGAAAATGAGGCCAAAAACCTTAATCGTGGCTTTATCAAAAGAATGCAAACTGGCATGCCATTTGTCACCAGCAAAATTGCAATGAGTCTAGACGGTAAAATAGCGATGGCAAGTGGCGAAAGCAAATGGATTACCTCTGAAGCTGCTCGAGTGGATGTGCACAAACTGCGCCGAGACAACCAAGCCATCCTTACAGGCTCGGGTACAGTTTTAAAAGACAACCCAAATCTGACCGCCAGATTGCCGGAGAATTCTGTCACACCAATCAGGGCAATTATTGACAGCAACAATCAAATCACCGATAAAAAACTGAATGTATTTTCAGACGATGCGCAGACTCTGGTGATTAATAATGAAAATTGCGATTCCGCAGCTAATGGCAAGGTCGATCTAAAAGCCGCCCTACTTAAGCTTGGTAAAATGGGTGTCAACACCTTACTGGTAGAGGCCGGATCTGGCCTTAATGGGGCATTACAACAAGCTGGACTTATTGATGAGATGGTAATTTACACCGCGCCGATATTACTCGGTAGTGATGCCACCTCAATGATGCAATTGCCAATAAGTAAAATGAACAACAAAATAAAATTACAAATCAGTGACTGCCGACAAATCGGCATAGATATGAAAATAACAGCGAGCTTTAAATGAGATCCTTGACCAATAAAAACGTCTTGCTGGGTATTAGTGGCTCAATCGCTGCCTATAAATCCCCCGACATCGTTAGGCGTTTGCAAGATTTGGGTGCTGAGGTGCGTGTAGTGCTTACAGCCGGTGGCGCCGAATTTGTTAGCGAGAGATCTCTACAAACCGTCTCAAAAAATAAGGTACACGACAACCTTTGGGACAAAGAAGCGGAACTGTCGATGGGTCATATTGAATTAGCAAAATGGGCTGATGCTATAGTTATAGCGCCCGCTTCTGCTAACACTATTGCCAAACTTTGTCATGGTAAAGCGGATGACTTATTATCAACTCTGATTCTGGCAACAACAGCCAAAATCCTTATTGCGCCCGCAATGAACCAACAGATGTATGGCTCGATGGCAACCCAAGACAACTTAAAGTTATTGGAAAGTCGAGACATGATGATTGCAAAACCGGAGTTTGGTGAACAGGCTTGTGGTGATATTGGCGAAGGTCGCTTAGCTGAACCAACCTCTATTGCAGCGCAAACTGCCAATTTATTTCAAAACACCAAGCTTGCAGATAAGAGCGTTATGATTACACTTGGCGCTACCATTGAGGCAATTGACCCAGTACGTTTTATCTCAAACCACAGCAGTGGCAAGATGGGCATGGCGCTCGCCTCAGCCTGCGTTGAAGCTGGTGCCACAGTTACGCTAATTATTGGTGCAATTTCCGTAGCAGTTGAGTCTCGCGCAACAAGTGTTTTCGTAACAAGCGCCGAAGACATGCGTGATGCGGTAATGAATAATATTGACGCACAAGATCTTTTTATTTCCTGCGCAGCCGTTGCGGATTATAAGCCGGCAAGTATAGCAAAAAACAAAATCAAAAAAGATCATGAAACATTATCAATTGATCTTGTGCGCAATCCAGATATTTTGGCCAATGTATGTCAAATGAAGAACAAACCCATTTGTATTGGCTTTGCGGCCGAGACTGAAAATTTTCTCGAAAACGCCAAAAATAAGCTTAAAAACAAGGGTTGTGACGCCATTATCCTTAATGATGTTTCAAATTCAAAAATTGGTCTTAAATCCGACCAAAACGAGGTCTTTTTCATCACCAACAAGATCTGTGAAAAAATTGAAATAAACAGCAAAATTATTATTGCGCAAAAACTGGTCATAAAAATTTCTGAAGCGCTGATTTAAACAATGCAAAATGCCGCTAAATCAAGGCTTAATGGACTTACTCACAAAACTGTG
>JBBWVR010000108.1:0-1910 GCA_050256315.1 Gammaproteobacteria bacterium
CAGGTTCAGACGAAGTAAAAAAGGTAATTGACTTTCTTAAAAAAGAAATGGGCGTGACAAAAATTCGTTTTCCAGAAACTTCTGGCATTGGCGTTAAACCGGTTTCCAAAGAGGGTACTGTGCGCCTCGTGAGGACTGCAATACAGTATGCCATTGACAATGATAAACCGTCCGTAACTCTTGTGCACAAAGGCAACATCATGAAATTTACTGAAGGCCTGTTTAGAGATCAAGGCTATCAGTTGGCTAAAAGTGAGTTTGGTGCAGTTGAGATTGATGGCGGCCCTTGGTGTGCTTTCACTAATCCAAATACAGGTAGGGAAATTGTTATTAAAGATGTGATTGCTGATGCATTTTTGCAGCAAATTCTATTGCGTCCAGAGGAATACTCAGTAATCGCCACGTTAAACCTTAATGGCGACTACATTTCTGATGCATTAGCAGCTCAGGTGGGCGGTATTGGTATCGCTCCAGGTGCAAATCTGTCAAACACAATGGCCGTCTTTGAGGCGACCCATGGCACCGCGCCTAAATATGCCGGTCAGAACAAAGTAAATCCTGGTTCACTCATTCTTTCAGCTGAAATGATGCTAAGACACCTTGGCTGGGTGGAAGCGGCAGATTTAATTATTGATGCAATGTCGAAGACGATTAAGAATAAAACCGTTACTTATGATTTGGCGCGTTTGGTTGATGACGCTATTCTGCTGTCGTGCTCAGAGTTTGGCGATGCATTGATAGAATCCTTCGAGTAAACCACCCTATTTTCTTTGTTAATCGGCCATCCAAAGAAACATCTGGGTGGTTTGGTTATATTTTGACCCATAAACACACGCATCTCAGTATAATCACTTCGAATCGATACTTATTACCTTCATTTGAAATGATAAAAATTGAGAGAGTTATACGAAAGACATTCATTCTGACAACACTTTGTTTGTCCCTTGGAGTTGGTGCTAATACAGCTACCGATCCTAATCTAAATCCAGCCACTTCATTTAATTACATGCCTAATATGATGGGTGTAAATAATTGGCCTAATATGATGGGTGTAAATAATTGGCCTAATTATGGTGGAGCAAACAATTGGCAGTCGTACAATAACAACGCCAACATGATGCAAATGATGGGTGGTGCGAATATGACTTACATGCCCTACAACAACATGATGCCTTATATGCCAAATAATAATTTGATGGCTGGAGGTAACAATAATTGGGGGTCGTTCGGTGCTTACAACAATATGATGCCAATGATGGGCGTTAATGGCGCTATGCCTTACACGAACTATAACAGCATGGGCATGAATCAAGCCAACATAAACACTGGGTTGAGCCTCAACCAGGCGCCTGCCACACCCGTGCTAACCAGCGACTGGGACTCTCTTGACGCAAACACTGGGTTGAGCCTTAACCAGGCGCCTGCTACACCGGTGTTAACCAGCGCCTGGGGCTCTCTTGACGCAAACGCTGCTTGGGGCTTAGGTGGAGATTTAAACTCCTGGACTCAGCAAGCTCAATCCGATGATTTGTCTTCACAAGACCCTGCAGATGTCATTGTTCAATTAATGAGTGGTGAGCACGCAGCGATTTATCAAAAAATCATTGCTGATGCTTATGAAAAAGGCTTTGCAGACGCAATGGTTCAAGGTGGGGCTGGCGGTATTTGCACGCCAACACCCACAGAATTACCCGAGTTTAATCTTGAATCAGAGTAACGCTTAGAGCCCGAGAAAAAAAGTTTTGTAAAAACGGCTAATTAACGCTTACATTTGATTGACTAAAAAACCAGAACTCATTATAATTTGCCGCTTCATTCCTCGATAGCTCAGTTGGTAGAGCAACGGACTGTTAATCCGTTTGTCCCTGGTTCGAGCCCAGGTCGAGGAGCCATACACTAAAGGGCCTATA
>JBBWVR010000109.1:0-2533 GCA_050256315.1 Gammaproteobacteria bacterium
GTCTTACGCAACCCATTTTTAGCGAAAGTATTTTTATTATCTTTACATTTTTCTTATTTTAAGCCTAAACTAACTAGAATTGAAAGTCTAGTTCTGTTTTAATAAAATAGTTCAAGAGCTAATATGAGCAATAAAAGAAAAGTACCCAAACAACAACGAGGCCATGAGGCCGAGCGAAAAATAATCGAAGCAGCACTCACTATTTTTTCCGAAAAAAGCTATGCAGGCGCTAGAGTGAGTGATATCGTGACCCTTTCGGGCTCGTCTACAGGAAGTTTTTATTTCCGCTTCAAGAGCAAAGAGGCTTTACTTGATTACATACTGGATCAGTACATAGAAACATGTAGAGCGGCCATTGCTGAAATGACAAAAAATACGCCAGCTAGTTTCGGTGAACTCATTTACCGCACTGCTTACCGCTATGTTGAAATGGTTGAGATGAATAAGGGCTTTTTTCATACAATTAATGAAGTATCTATCAGTAATCCACAGGTTTGGAATCGTTTACAGGATTTATCTAGGGAGCTATCGTTCGCAATTATTGAGTGGGGGCGTCCTTTTTCCAGCGAAGTAAAAGCGCCAGATTATGAACGAGCGGTAAGTCAAGCCACACAGCTAATGGGCGGCTGGCTGGCCAATAGGGCATCACATAGGACTGGCACTCACCCCGTAGGTGGGAAAGTAATAACCAACATGCTCTATCGGGCAGTGATGGGCGTCTTGCAGGTGCATCCTGTGCCTGATTGTTCAGATTTCGAAAACTAGAACAGAACAAGAAATGTCAGAATGTCAGCCACGTACAACTCAATATTATCAGTTGCAATGGGATGAGTGGCGCATTGTCTGCCAATCGCATCGAGAATAAGGGTAGCGAAACATTTGTCATGGTGGTGCAATTCACAACTAAGGGTGCCGAAGGTGGCTTCTTTAAAACAGGCGGTGTGGCAATGTTGACTGAAGAAGGTTACTACAAAATTGTTGACTGCATCACATATACGGCTCTTGTCTCTGGCTTTAACGTTTATCCAACCGAAATCGAAAATATCATTACTGAAATGCCTGATATTGTTGATGTAGCTGTGATTGGTGCACCAGATGACAAAACTGGCGAATCGGTCAAAGCCTATGCAGTGTGTTCACGAGACGGCCTTTCGGGTTCAGAAGTTCAAGATTATTGCCGTGATAATTTGGCGGCTTATAAAGTGCCAAAATATGTAGAATTTATTGACAAGCTTCCTAAATCTAGTGTGGGTAAAATTTTACGTCGCGAGCTACGAGACTTATAGGGGCTTATTGAATGACAAGCGCAACACACGCACCAATTAAATCATTTATTTATGTTGCAATTGGTGCATTCTTAATGGCTTTGGCGGATTTTTTTATTAAAAAAGTGGCTGTGTCCGGGGTGAGTATGGCCACTTTATTCTTTTTTGGGGTGCCATCAGGTATGGCTATTTTGCTTATTTTAGCAAAAGTAAATGGCGGTATCAAGCATCATCTCGAGCCAAAACACCCTAAGACTCTGTTGATTCGCTCTCTTCTATTGGCATCCATGGCTGTTGTTGCGTTTAAGGGTTTTCAGCACAATCCATACTCTCAACAAGTTATGTTGCAACAGTTGGCACCAATTTTAACGATTATATTTTCTGTGGTATTTCTCAAAGAAAACATGAGTCGAGCGTTATACTTTGTTGTTGCATCTTGCGTTCTTGGTGCTTGGTTGATTATTAATCCAAGTTTTAACTCTGGCAGTATCTTTCTTTTACTGGCGCTGGCTGCTGCGGTTTTACAGGCTTCGGCGCATACCTACGTCGCCGCCCATCGCTATCATGCAACCGCGCTAGGATTTACTTTTTATGCGATGACTTTTCTGGCATTGATTGGCGGTGTATTTTGGCTAGCAATAGATCGGAATGTACCCAATTTAGAGGAATTGTTATGGATTCAACTAACCACTTTGTTTGCTTGTATTGGCATTGCGATGGTTGGACATGGCTTGCAATCAGCGCGCCCTCATGTCGCTCAAGTTGGTGTGATGCTCTATATTCAAACGCCTGCTGCTATCCTTCTGGGCTGGGTCGCTTTTGGCGAACAGCCCGTCCTTAACTCGATAATTGGCGCTTGTTTGATTATTGGTTCCGGGATATTGTTTGCCTTAAGGGGTAAATCTAAAAAACAAAGTCAATGATGAAAACGATTGCTAGAGAGAATTGTAGTAGCGCCATCGCGCCTGGTTTTTGAATCTATCTTTTATGCCTTATTTTGCAGTGGAAATTGAAGGTGCTGAAATTCTGCTCAATTACGGCTTGGATAGAGTGCGATTTATTACACCGGTTAAAGTCGGTAGTGAGGTGCGAGCGACTGGCGAGATTATTGAAATAACTGAAAAAACCCCGCAGAAGTGTTAGTTAAATACAGTGTAACAATCGAAATAAAAGACGAAGAAAAACCAACACTTGTTGCTGAGTGGTTGTTCATGCATGTGTTTTCTGAATAGAAGTTAGAGCAGGTAGTTATGATTATTGCGCAGATG
>JBBWVR010000110.1:0-4779 GCA_050256315.1 Gammaproteobacteria bacterium
ACGATTCCTAATCTAATACCTTTTGGATTTACTTTTTGACCCATACTGATTACTCGCTTACGCCAACTGTAATGTGGCTAGTTCTTTTTAAAATACGATTCGCTCTACCTTTTGCTCTAGGGCGAATTCTCTTCATCGTAGAGCCTGCATTTACGAAAACACTACTTACTTTTAATTCATCAATGTCTAAACCGTCATTATGTTCAGCATTAGAAATAGCAGAGCTTAGTATTTTCTTTACTAATACAGCCGCTTTCTTGTTGCTAAATGACAAGATGTTCAAAGCCTCATCAACGGACTTATTACGAATCTGATCTGCAATCAATCTTGCCTTAAAAGGCGAAATTTTTGCGTATTTATGAATTGCTTTAACTTCTTTCATCATCAAAACCTAATTACGATTTACGGTCACCGGAGTGACCTTTAAATGTACGTGTTATGGCGAATTCGCCTAATTTATGACCAATCATATTCTCGTTAATTGAAACCGGAACATGTGCGCGTCCATTATGAACAGCAATTGTCAAACCAATCATCTCTGGAACGATAACTGAACGACGTGACCAAGTTTTAATTGGTTTTCTGTCATTTGCTTCTTGAGCCTTTAATACCTTTTGGATTAAATGCTCGTCTACAAATGGTCCTTTTCTTAATGATCTAGCCATAATTACCCTTTATTTTCTACGACGTACGATTAACTTATCAGTGCGCTTATTACTACGAGTTTTGTAACCTTTAGTTGGTGTTCCCCAAGGAGAAACCGGATGTCTACCACCACTAGTCTTGCCTTCACCACCACCATGTGGGTGATCAACTGGGTTCATCACAACACCACGAACCGTTGGCCTAACACCTCTCCAACGTGTGGCGCCAGCTTTACCTAATTTTCTTAAGTTGTGCTCAGATTTTGAAACTTGACCCATCGTTGCACGACACTCAGCCAATACTTTACGAACCTCACCAGAGCGTAGTCTCAATGTGACGTAAGCACCTTCTTTAGCAATTAGTTGCACTGATGTACCTGCACTTCTTGCGATCTGCGCACCTTTCATAGGCTTCAATTCAACACAGTGAATAACACTACCTAAAGGAATGTTGCTCAAAGGCAAAGTATTACCTGTTTGAATCGCTACTGAGTTACCAGAAACGATTTCATCACCTGCATTAAGACCTTTTGGCGCAATAATATAACGTCTTTCACCATCTGCATAAAGCACAAGTGCAATGTTTGCACTACGATTTGGATCGTATTCTAAACGCTCAACTTTCGCTGGAATATCGTCTTTATTACGTTTAAAGTCGATAATACGATATCTTTGTTTGTGGCCACCACCTCTATGTCTAACGGTAATCTTACCGCGGTTGTTACGACCACTAATTCTGATTTTGCTTTCTGTTAAAGCGGCGAAAGGCTTGCCTTTATGCAAATCTTTATCAACAACACTGACAACAGCTCGTCTGCCGGGTGAGGTTGGTTTTCTTTTAATAACTACTGCCATAATAATTCTCTATGAAGCGTTGACGTCAATCATCTGACCTTCGGCCACTTTGACTACTGCTTTTTTCCAATTAACGCGACGACCCGACTTACCTTTGAACATTTTCTTCTTACCTTTAACGTTCAAAGTTGTTACCGCTTCGACCTTTACGCCAAACAATGTCTCAACTGCTGTGCGAATTTCTCTTTTGTTACTATCAGGTGTGACTCTAAATACGTATTGGTTATTGATAGAGCCCATTGTTGTTTTCTCTGAAACAACCGGTCCTAATAACACTTTTAATACTTTTTCTTGATTCATAGCATTGCCTCAACTTTCTTTAACGCGCTCTCAGTAATAACAACGTTCTCGTAACCGATCAAACTAACTGGATCGATACTTTGTGTATCACAAACACCAACGTGGTATAAGTTACGAGCAGATAAATATAAGTTCTCATCCAGCTCGTCTGTCATCAACAACGCATCTTTAACACCAAGAGACGTCATTAGAGCTGTGATGTTTTTGGTTTTGGCTTCAGTAATATCAAACTCTTTAACCACTTTCAAACGCTCGGTGCGTAAAAGCTCAGAAAAGATGCAGCTAATTGCGCCTTTGTACATTTTCTTGTTTACTTTTTTAGAATAGTCGCGAGGTTGCGCTGCAAACGTTACACCACCGCCAGTCCAGATAGGACCACGAGATGTGCCTGCACGAGCGCGGCCTGTGCCTTTTTGCTTCCATGGCTTTTTACCGCCACCACTAACTGCACTACGATTCTTTTGTGCTTTAGAGCCTTGACGACCACCCGACATATAAGCCGTTGTAATTTGATGCACCAATGACTCGTTGTACTCACGGCCAAAAACAGCATCAGACACTTCGTTTGAAGTTGACTTATTTGTTTTTAAGTTTAATACTTTTACTTTCATCTCAAAACCTTTGTTTGATTCTCTATTTAAGCTTCTGCTTGCGCTTCTTCACTTACAACTTCGCCAGCAGTTATTGCTTCAGACAGTTGCTTAGAAATTTCTGCGTTTACTTTGTTCTTCTTTGCTGACAAACGTACTTTAACAAAACCCTTGTTTGCGCCTGGAATAGCACCCTTAACAAGTAGTACGTTGCGATCAAAGTCAACTCTGATCACTTCTAGGCATTCTTCAGTCACTTGCGCATTACCCATTTGACCGGCCATTTTCTTACCTTTAAATACACGACCTGGATCTTGACACTGGCCAGTTGAACCAATCGCACGGTGAGAAACTGAGTTACCGTGAGTGGCATCTTGCATGCTAAAGTTATGACGCTTTACACCACCTTGAAAACCTTTACCTTTAGATTGGCCTGTAACGTCAACGTAATGGCCTGCGCCAAACATTGATACGTCAATACTAGTCAAACCTTCAAGCTCAGCTTCGTCTACTCTCATTTCCCAAAGACCTAAGCCAATTTGTTGAGAAGCTTTCGCGTAGTGACCTTTAATAGCACTATTAACACGGCGTACTTTTGCTTCGCCCTTTTTGTTTACCTTAGCGCCAGTAGTTAACTGCACAGCGTTATAGCCATCAGTATCGGTAGTTTTCGTTTGTACTACACGATTAGGCTCAATTTTAATAACACTAACTGCAGATGCACGTCCGTCATCTGTCATGATGCGTGTCATTCCTATTTTTCGTCCTACCAATCCAATTGCCATTTTCTTAATCCTGTCTTATTTCTTTAGTTCAGTTTGATTTTGACGTCAACACCAGCTGCAAGATCTAACTTCATCAATGCATCAACTGTTTTGTCAGTTGGACTAATAACGTCCATCAATCTAACGTAAGTTCTTAATTCGTATTGATCTCTCGCATCTTTATTTACATGTGGAGAAGTCAACACCGTATAACGTTCTTTTTTTGTAGGCAAAGGGATTGGCCCTCTGACGCTAGCGCCTGTGCGCTTAGCTGTCTCTACAATCTCTATGGCTGATTTGTCGATTAATCGATGATCGAATGCCTTTAATTTAATTCTGATATTTTGATTGCTCATTTGCCTATTTGCCCTTTATAACTTCTGGAACGAAAAAACCGTCGATTATACAAGATATCAACGGCTCTCACCTAACTAATTACTTCGTAATCTTAGATACAACACCCGCACCCACTGTACGGCCGCCTTCTCTGATTGCAAATCGTAAACCTTCTTCCATAGCGATCGGTGCAAGTAGCTCTACAGCCATCTTAACGTTGTCGCCTGGCATAACCATCTCAACACCTTCAGGAAGCTCACAAGCGCCTGTTACGTCCGTTGTTCTGAAGTAGAACTGTGGACGGTAGTTATTGAAGAATGGTGTATGGCGTCCACCTTCATTTTTACTCAAAATGTAGATTTCAGCTTCAAATTTTGTATGTGGGTTGATAGAACCTGGCTTAGCCAATACTTGACCACGCTCAACGTCCTCACGCTTAGTACCACGAAGTAGTACACCAACGTTGTCACCAGCCTCACCAGAGTCCAGTAACTTACGGAACATTTCAACACCCGTACAAGTTGTTGTTTGTGTGTCTTTAATACCAACGATTTCTAGATTGTCACCAACGTTTACAATACCTGCTTCGATACGGCCTGTAACAACAGTACCACGGCCAGAGATTGAGAACACGTCCTCAATTGGCATAAGGAATGTCTTGTCTGTATCACGCTTAGGTGTTGGAATATATGTATCCAGTGCTTCAACTAGCTTAATAACTGAAGGAACACCGATTTCAGAAGTATCACCCTCTAATGCTTTAAGAGCAGAACCTAGGATAACTGGCGTGTCATCACCTGGGAAGCCGTATTCGTCTAGAAGTTCACGGATTTCCATTTCAACAAGTTCGATCAGTTCGTCGTCGTCAACCATGTCAGCTTTGTTCATGTAAACAACGATGTAAGGTACACCTACTTGCTTAGATAAAAGAATGTGCTCACGTGTTTGCGCCATTGGGCCGTCTGTTGCGGCAATAACGATGATAGCGCCGTCCATTTGGGCTGCACCAGTAATCATGTTCTTAACGTAGTCGGCGTGTCCTGGACAGTCAACGTGTGCGTAGTGACGATTCGCTGACTCGTATTCTACGTGTGCAGTTGAGATCGTAATACCACGTTCTCTTTCTTCAGGAGCCTTATCAATATCAGCAAAGTCTGTTACTTCACTACCGTTAAGTTCAGCCATCACTTTAGTGATTGCTGCAGTTAGAGTCGTTTTACCGTGGTCAACGTGACCGATTGTGCCCACATTAACATGCGGTTTGGTTCTTTCGAATTTTTCTTTTGACAT
>JBBWVR010000111.1:0-3809 GCA_050256315.1 Gammaproteobacteria bacterium
TACGCAAGAGAAATTGCAAATGCAATACTAGAGGCAAAAGCCTCTCTTGCCACTTCAAAAGCCACGGCCAAAGCAAGTGCCAAGTCCACTGCAAAAAAGCCGGCAGCAGATAAAGCTGTAGCCCCTGAAGCTGTAGCCCCTGCTAGCGAACCTGTAACAGCTGAAGTTGTTGCTGCACCAGCAGACGAGAAAACTACTGAAAGCAAAGAAGCGTAATAACAGGAGATACAATATGGCAATTACAGCCGCTTTAGTTAAAGAACTAAGAGAAAGAACAGGTTCAGGCATGATGGACTGCAAAAAAGCCCTGATGGAAACTGATGGCAATATGGAAGAAGCAATCGACCTAATGCGTGCTTCAGGCGCTGCAAAAGCCGCTAAAAAAGCGAGCCGTATTGCATCTGAGGGTCTAGTAAACGTTACTTTAAGTGATAACAAAAAAATCGCCATTATTTTAGAAGTTAACTCTGAAACTGACTTTGTAACCAAAGGCGACGCCTTCATTGGCTTTGTTAACACATTGGGCGCTTTGGCACTTAAAAACCAGCCAGCAGACATTGAAGAATTTTTAACCCAAACACTGGAATCTGGTGAAACCGTTGAAAAAGCCAGAGAAAACATTATCGCCAAAGTTGGTGAGAATGTTTCTGTTAGGCGCGTTCAAACAATCAAAACAAGCGATGGTGTTATCGGCGCATACAAGCGCGGCGAACGAATTGCTGTGTTAAGTGTGCTTTCGAGTAATGACGCCGATCTAGCGAAAGACGTAGCAATGCACATTGCCGCCTCTAAACCAGAGTGCATTAGCGAAGACCAGCTCTCTGCCGACCTTCTTGAAAGAGAAAAGGCAATCTTTGTCGAGCAAGCCAAAGAAAGTGGCAAGCCTGACAACATTATTGAAAAAATGATTGTTGGTAGAATGAAAAAGTTTGTTAACGAAGTGACCCTGTACGGCCAATCTTTCGTGAAAGACCCAGACACTACGGTTGGCGAGCTTGTGAAAGCAAACAATGCCGAAGTTGAATTTTTTGTTCGTTTCGAAGTGGGCGAAGGCATCGAAAAGAAAGTTGATAACTTTGTTGAAGAGGTAATGGCGCAAGCGCAAGTTTAGCCCCTTAACTGCAAACACTAAAAAGGCGCCGTTGGCGCCTTTTTTTTTGTTTCTATGAAAGCTACAAGTCCTGCTTGTTTTTGATAATCAGCTTCATTATTGCCGGCATTAAGAAAAAGTCGGCCAACAGCGCCACCAAGATCGCGCTTGCCATCAAAATGCCAAAATTAAACATGTGGTTCATGCTGGAAAACGTCAGCACCAAAAAACCCAGCGTCAAAACAATAGAGGTTAGCGTAATGGCTCTTCCGGTACCCATTAATGTTAGTTCTACCGCCTTGTCAACATCGTTATATTGCATTTCATAACGACGAAAGTTATGCATAAAATGCACTGTATCGTCCACCGCTAAGCCAAGCGCAATAGCACCAATTAGAAGAGTGAACATGTCCAGCGGCATATCAAAAATACTCATAATCATCGCAATAAAGAGAATGGGAAGGACGTTCGGCAGCATACTAATCAGTCCAATTTTAAGGTTGCCCACCAGCAGAATCATCAACACCGTGATAAAGCTAAAGGCCAGCAAATAACTAAACGCACTGCTGTAAATAGCCTTCTCGAAAGTCACCGTCATCAGTGTACCGATACCGGTAAAGGTCACCTTTGCAAGCCCCTCAAACTCTTTATCAAGGTAGGTTTGAGCATCCTTTATAAACTCTCTTGCCTCGAGCGAGTCGACCCAAGGAACCTTAAGGGTGAGCCTGGCCTTTGAATAGTCACTATCGACCAACGCCTCTAAGTCGTTACTACCGCTACTGCCAAAAAGTACAAACTCCTGTGCAATCAACGCACTGCTGTTTGGAACGACATAGTGCTCAGCCAGGTTGTTATTAAGCGCCCTGTTAATTTCTTTAACAATATCCACCACGCTAATTGCTTTGCCAACGTACATATTGCCAGTTGCAACAACGTTGATGTTATTTGCAACCCTATCAATTGTGTTTAGCACTTCTGGGTTATAAAGGCCGTTTGTCGCCTGAGTGTCTATAATAATCTCAAGCGTCAAAGAGCCTTTTAACGACTCGTCAACTGTCTCGGTGGCAATGCGCGCAAAATTATCGTCTGGCAGCCAGTTAAGGGGGTGGTGCGAAAAGCGCAGCTGCGCAGCAAAAAAAACAGCAATGACGATCAGCACTGCGCTAATAACAACAATGACTTTGGCCTTACTTGTTGCAATCTTGCTAATTGCCAATAGACACCTATCCATCAAACTGCTCTCGCCTTTGCTCTTTGTCTGTTGTTTGTGTTTAATCCTTATTAGGGCGATCAGTGCCGGCAAAAGAACAAGCGTGAAAAACAGGCCAACCATCACGCCAGCACTGGCAAAGCGACCAAGATCTGCCACCGGTGCAACACCTGAAAAAGAAAAAGACCAAAGTCCAACGGCTGTTGTTACCGACGTCATCACTATCGCTAAGCCAG
Source organism: Gammaproteobacteria bacterium (assembly GCA_050256315.1). Lineage (GTDB taxonomy): Bacteria > Pseudomonadota > Gammaproteobacteria > PS1 > Pseudothioglobaceae > Pseudothioglobus. The sequence continues at coordinate 2,537 of JBBWVR010000111.1, forward strand.
AGTGTCCCATCGCATATCGAAGCGACGTTTTTTTATCCGCAGAACTGGAAAAATCCTTATAAAAAATAGCCAGCAAGTGAATAGAGGCTCCCGTGACCACCGCCAACAAAAAAGTTGGCATAATCTGTGTTGCCATAGTAAATGGCACAGAAAAGACGGCCATCAATGACAACGTCGAGATCAGTGTCAAAACAATACAGGAGAGCGGTAGAAGCACCCCTGAAATTCGCCTAAATAGGGCAAACAGTACCACCACAATCATAACAATCATCAGGCTGATAAAAAGTATCGAATCTTTGGTCAGGGCCTGTTTAAAAATGCCCGCTATTGCCGCAGATCCAGTGAGGTGTATTTGAAAATCATCGGCTTCAAAAGCGCTGATGATTTTCTGCGCTTTGACAATTATCTCATCGTTTTCAGCGTCGCTAAGATAGGCTTTTGCCGCACTCTGACTCTCTGTTTCCGCCTCAACCACAAAATCAAAGTCGTCGCCAAAATCCGCATCAAAGTCAAAGTCATTATCTACCACAGCGCTTTGCTCGAGCGAATAGGTGTTGGTATCAACAGTAATCACTGTAATTGTGTGATTCTCACTATAAAGCAGGTTGTCAAAAAGACTGTTTGCTGTCGCCCTTGCCTTTAGTTCCGACAACTCTTTTTGATTGCCGGGCAAAACCTTAATCATCGGCTCCACAACCAAAGCGCCGCCACTACCATAAATGTTTCTGGCATTAATCAGCGAGTTAACACCTTGAATGTGTGGCAGCTGTCGCTCTAACTCCTTATGCAGAGCGTCAAGCTTGGTTAAAAAATCAACATTAAAAATATTACTCGTTTTAACCGCTAATATAATTTTCTCGTCTCGACCAAACTGGTCTCTAAACGCGTCATAGTCAACGCGCATTTGATCGGATTTATGCAAAAACCCTTCAGTGGAAGTGTCTATAGTCAGGCTTGGTAATTGCGAGCCAAGCGCCACAACACCGAACAGTGTTAAAAGTAGTGTTTTTTTGCAGTTTTCAAAAATCCAATCAGAAAAATGTTCGAGTTTTTTTTCTGTTGATGATCGCCAATTCATTGTTTTTCGATTAGGCCCATTATGCTATTTTTTGGAATTATACACAGAAGACCTACTGAGCTCTCACCACGGAATATTAAAAATTATTTTTACACCAATCTTGTATCTCAACACAAGTCGCATTTAAGCTCTCGGACTTTTGTTTTCCGCGACCCACAATCACGTTCCACTGCAACGTTAGGCCGGTCTTGGTTA
>JBBWVR010000112.1:0-26002 GCA_050256315.1 Gammaproteobacteria bacterium
CTTCATACCAAACCACTCTTGATGGAAGAACGGGCCATCAGCACTATCACGCTCGATCATATAAGCAATATTTCTATCATCAGCGCCGCCTTCCATTTTACCGTAGCCCATAGTGCCTACATGGATGCCCGAAGCGCCCATTAAACGTGAAAGCTTAGCCAGTACAAAAGCCGTATAACCACGAACCGAAGATGGTGAAGTTATCGCACCATGACCCGCCCTATGATAGTGTAAGTATTGGTTAGGGTAATTACGACGTGCAGTCGTTACCATGCCGCAACCACCCACATAGCCATCCACTAGAAAGGCAACGTGGTGTGCATTTTCGCCAAAAGTTTCCAGAATGTAGTCTGCACGAGCGCACATTTCATGGTGGTCATCTGCAGTGATATTGGCCGAGAATAATTTTGCCTCGCCTGTTTCGTCTTGTGCACGCTTCATTGAATCAGCAACCAAAGGGGTTACGTCTTTCATGCGAGCATAAACTTGGTTGCCTTGAGGCTCGTCGTTCTTAATAAAGTCACCACCCAACCAGAACTGGTAAGCGGCTTCTGCAAATGGCTTAGGGCGTAAACCCAGTTTTGGTTTAATAATCGTACCTGCAATATAACCGCCATCCGTACGTGAACGGCCTAATAAATTCCAAAGGTCTGTAATATCTTTTGATGGACCATCAAAGATATCAAGCATTGCTTTTGGCACCCATAAGTCTTGCATTTGCGCACATTTAACGTCGCCCATACCTTGGTTGTTACCAATAGCAAGGGTTAGGAATGAAACAACCATTGCACGGCCATCAATTAGGTTGCGGTCAAATAAATCATTCGGATAGGCAAGCTTCATCCAGCCTTCAGCTTCGTTGATCTCATAAACCATTGCATCAAGGTTTTTGGTAAAGTCATCCGTTGTAGACACTTCTACGTTTGTGCCTGTCGATGATTCTGCTGCAAAGTGTGCCGCAGTTGACAAATAACCGTAACCCTCTGCAGGCGTCATAGTATATGCAACCAATATGTGCCGACCTTCTGCGATGAGAGTCTCTTCGTCTAAAGACAAGTCAGCATATCTATTCGATTGATCCATTGTGGATTTCCTATCTGTTTAAAAATAGCTTGATTATAGAAGAGTAATTAAATAATGTAAAATCATAAATATTTTATAAATAATAAGTTTTACTTATGATTAATTACACCCTAAAACAACTGTATAGTTTTGAGGCGGTGATTAGGCTCGCTAGCTACACTCTCGCAAGTAAAGAACTCAACATAACTCAGCCAGCTGTCTACATGCAAGTGCAGCAACTACAAGAAAATCTCGGGGTGCGACTGCTTGATATTAGCGGTAAAAAAATCAGCCCAACCTTTATTGGCAAAAAACTTCATCAAGCGGCAAGCAATATTATTGTTATTGCCGAGGCGTCCAAATTAGAAATTGAGCATGCGCTTAATCCAGACTCTGGTCATCTGCAGATAGCGGTTGCCGCAACGGCCAACTCATTCACTTCCAGTTTGCTATCCAAGTTCAAACAGCACTATCCGAAGATGACTTTTTACCTAGACATAACCAACCGCCGAGCCTTGCTGGAAAACTTAAAACACAACAGGGCAGACTTGGTGATTATGGGCGAACCACCGAAAAACATTCCATTAACCTCCAAAGCGTTTATGGAAAATCCGTTAATCGCAATTACCCATCCAGACCATGCATTACTCAAGAAAAAGACCATTTCAATTAAAGACCTTAGCCAAGAAACTTTGTTGACGCGTGAAATAGGCTCAGGAACGCGTATTACTATTGAGCGATTTACTGGACTAGGTTTCAGCTCAGATATCGAAATTAACTCCAATGAGGCAATCGTAGAAGCTGTTCAAGCAGGCCTCGGTATTGGTTTTGTGTCCAAGCATTCTGTTAAATTACAACTTGAAAACAATATAATTAAACAACTCAATGTCGCGCCTTTTCCAATTATCAGAAATTGGCATATCGTTCACCACAAAAATGCCGAACTCTCACCAATTGCTAGGCGTTTTAAGCAGTTTGTCATTGATAATACAGAGGGCAAATAACCGAGCTAACTAACTTCTATATTCGGCGTTTATTTTGACGTAGTCGTAAGAGAAGTCGGTTGTCCAAACACTCTCGGAAGTTAGGGTATCACCCATCTCTATGCAAATCACAATATCAGATTTTGCCATCTCAGCACTGCCTGCTTCCTCGGTGTAATTAACATCCGGCTCACCAGCAGTAATAATCGGCAGTTCGTTTAAATAAATATTAATATTCTCAATAACAAGACCGCTAACTTTTGCCCGACCAACGGCCGCTAAAATTCGCCCCCAATTTGCATCGCTAGCAAATAGTGCTGTTTTCACCAATGGCGAATGCGCAACTGTGTAGGCCACTTCCAAGCAATCATTATTTGTTGCCAAACCACTGGCACAAATCTCAACAAATTTGGTTGCACCCTCTCCATCTCTAACAATCTTATGCGCCAAGTCTTTTGTCAACTTATTAAGAGCCCCTTGGAAGGATTTAAGGCAATCAGCAAGCTGGACACCCAATTGATTCGTTGCACTCAAAGTGCAAGCATCATTAGTTGAGGTGTCTCCATCAATAGTAATACGGTTAAAGGATTGATTCACAGCCTGTGCTAAGCAATCTTGCAACTGTTGTTGAGAGGCGCCAATATCTGTGACAATAAAACTTAGCATGGTTGCCATATCAGGACGGATCATGCCAGAGCCTTTGGCAATACCAGTAAGTGTTACTGTTTTGCCGTCAAATTCAAATGTTTCTGAGTGGCATTTATCAACCAAATCGGTGGTTAATATTCCTTCTGCCACTTGGCTCATGCTTTCTTCAGACAATTGCTCTGCCAACTGTTCTGCATTCTCGTGGAAAGGGGAAAGAGGCAATAATTGCCCAATTACACCGGTAGAAAATGGCAATATTTGCTCTGGCTTTATATCAAGAGACTCGGCAAATATCTGACAACTCTGATACGCATGTTCAAGGCCCTTCTCACCCGTGCCAGCATTGGCATTGCCACTATTAATTAGCAAGGCGCGAACATCGGATTGCAAATGGTTTTTCGCCAAGAGAACAGGCGCAGCACAAAAAACGTTCTGAGTAAAAACCGCAGCGGTTTTACTGCCCTTGGGCAAGGTAATGAGGGACAGGTCTAAGGCGTTATTTTTTTTGATGCCGCTGGCGATTGACGAGCATTTAACACCGGCCACTTGAAGTAAGTCATTACGCATTGAAAAACAATAAAATAATTAGGATAAATTGATTTTACCCAATTTGACAATAGGCTCTACTTTATTACAATCGCGAGCTATCCAACTTATTAAAAGCAAGCATCAAGAGTGCGCCAAACACAACCATCATTAACGCAGGTACCGCGGCTCGCTCAAACAACCCTTCTGCACTAAGCTCATATACCCTGATAGCCAGTGTATCCCAACCAAAAGGCCTCAGCAGATAAGTGGCGGGCAATTCTTTCATCACATCAACAGCCACCAATAAGGCACCTGCCATAATGCCTGGCGTCATCATTGGCAGATACACCTGCCAAATCAAGCGAAAGCGTGAGGCGCCTAAGAGCCTTGCACTTTGCTCAAATACTGGCTTAATTTGTTCACTAGAAGCATTGGTTGAATTATAGGCAATCGCCATAAATCTAGAAACATAAGCAAATAACAACAAAGCAATAGAACCAAACAAATAATGATTAAGGGACGAGCCACCAAAGTACTCACTAATGAGAGAGATGTTTTGTACACCGTACATCAAACCAACCGCCATTACCGAGCCCGGCAAGGCATAGCCTAAGGTAGAAAGACGAATTAACATTTGCAAAACTCTACTGTTGCTTTTACAGCGACTTGGTAAGGCCAATATGGTGGCAACCGTCACTGTAAGCGCTGCTGCGCTCAATGTCAGAATGGCTGTTGAGGCAAAAAAACTTGTATATTTTCCACTCCATTCTTCGGCAAAAACATCCATGCTCCAAATAATTATTTGCAATATTGGCATGGCAAACGAGAGCATAAAAACTGAAAAAACAAAGGCGAACAACAGCCAGCCAATCCAGCCATTAGCAGCATACGGTCTGATATGCGAAACATCGGTTGAATAATATTTAGCTTTTCCTCGTGCTCTTCTTTCAAAGTAAATCAAAAAGAAGGCAACTAAAACTAATAAAGACGCCAACTGAGCGGCCACCTCAATCGAGCGAAAATCCCCCCAAGCCGAATAAATAGCGGTGGTAAATGTAGAATAATTGAACAATGAAACAACACCAAAATCCGCCAAAGTTTCCATTAGCGTCACCAACAAACCCGCAGCAATAGCTGGGCGAGCAAGTGGCACCGAAATTTTCCAGAAAACACGAATAGGGCTGGCGCCCAACATTTTCCCAGCCTCAATCATATGAATCTTTTGGCGCCTAAAAGAAGCGCGCGCCATCATATAGACGTAGGGGTAAAACACCAAAATAAAGGTTAAGATAATAGCCCAATGTCCTGCACGAATATCAAAACCCGGAAAACCTAGAGTCTCTCTCATCCAGACCTGGGCATAACCAGAATAATCAAAGACACCCAAATAAACAAAAGCCAAAACATAGGCTGGGATCGCAAATGGCAAGAACAATGCCCACTCTAGCCAACGGCGCCCAGGAAACTCAACCATCACCACCAAGTACGCCAAAATCGTACCCAAAACACTAACCCCAAGTCCAACACCGAACAACAGGATAACGGTGGAAATAACGAGGTCCGTCAATAGGGTTTGGGCGAAATGCGTCCACAATTCACCACCCGGCAAAAGCCATGCAGAGGCAACGACAAAAATTGGCGTGGCTACGGTAAGCGCAAGTAGTGCAATCCAGATGTTTGATTTAAAGCAGAATCGATCCACTGTTATCTAGCCATTAAAAAAGACAATATTTTAATACGAAAAAACCCAAGACTCTTTCGTGCCTTGGGTTTCATCTTAGATTTTATCTGCTGGTTATTTATAACCAATCCTTTGCATCAACGCCACTGCATCTGCTTGCAAAATACCAGCAATCGCAAGATTCATATCATCTTGTTTGAAAGCACCCCAAGCCGACACAATCTCATCGGAAGCAACACTTTGGTTGGCTGGATATTCTTTATTTAACGAACCATAAATTGCCTGAGCTTTGGCCGATGACAACCATTCTAACAATTGGATTGCACCCTCTGGATTGGAGGCGTGTTTTGTCACACCAGCACCAGACACATTAACGTGCACGCCTGTTGTTTCTTGATTCGCCCAGAAAAGACTTAACGGTGCGTCAGGTTTTTCTTCAATCAAACGACCATAGTAGTATGTGTTCACTAAGCCAATATCGCATTGACCAGCAAGAATCGCATTCATCACGTGAGAGTCTTTTGCATTGGGTGTAGCCGCAAGGTTATTTACCCAGCCAGTGACAATCGCCTCGGCACCCTCTTCACCTTCATTGTGAATAATTGATGCCACTAGAGATTTGGTATAAATCTTCTTACTGGTTCGAAGGCAAAGTCTGCCCTGCCATTTGCCATCGGCCAAATCAGCATAAGTAGACAACTCAGATGAATCAACACGCCCTGTACTATAAACAATCGTTCTAGCACGAACAGAAAGGCCTGTCCATAAGCCTTTAGGATCTCTTAAATAAGATGGAATATTATTCTGAAGCGTGTCCGTCAAAACGGCCTGAAAAACATCTTGTGTGCCAGCATACCAAAGGTCACCAGCATCAACCGTCATAAACATATCTGCCGGTGTATTTTTACCCTCTAATTTCATACGCTCTATCAAGTCACCGCCCTTGCCAGTGAGGTAATTAACTTCAATGCCAGTATCTTTAGTAAACTGCTCGAATAAAGGCTGAATTAGATGTTCTTTTCTTGAGCTATAAACGGTGACTGTATCATCCGATGCAGCTTGAATTAGGGTGATTGAACCCACAACAAGGGTTGCAAGTGCCAAAATAGACACGATAAGGCGTTTTGCAAGCATTAGTTGTTCCTGTGATAAATGGCAGTTTAAATGTAAATGATAATCAATATCATTTGCATATGATACACAGTATCAATTAATATGCAACTTTTTTTTGTCAATTTGGCCTATTTTATCGGCAAAATTTTCAGCTTCATTTTGATCGTGCGTTACTAAGATTGACGTAACCCCTTCTTTCTTTAAGATCTCTCTAACCTCCCTCACCAATTGGTCGCGATGAGACTTATCTAGACTTGAAAAAGGCTCATCCAATAATAGTAATTTTGGTGAAGTTGCCAGCGATCTAGCCAAACAAACCCGTTGTTGTTCGCCACCAGAAAGCTGGTGCGGGTATTTTTTCTCTATCCCTTCAAGGCAGATTAATTGCAGCAATTCGGTCACTTTTTTTTCTTTTTTCTCTTTGCCTAAGTCATTGATTCCAAAACAAATATTTTGAAAAACAGTCATATGTGGGAACAAGGCGTAATCCTGAAAAACCATACCAATTTCTCTTTGCTCTGGTCGCACTTGATGCGCGCCATCACAACTTAGGTCATTACCATCTAATACTACAGTACCGCTCTGTGCTGATTCCAGCCCAGCAATAAAACGCAGCGCCGAACTTTTGCCACTACCACTGTCACCAAGGAGTGCAAAAATATCGCCACTTTCAAGCACAAGATTGAAACCCTCTAAGACTTGATTGTCATCAAATGAAATTGTAAGATCGGAAACGCTTAACATGCTAAATACAAATAGTAATGATTCTCATTATTATATAAGAAAAACTTTTTTTTGCAATATCTGCATAATTAACCGTCTTATTGATCATTATCGAGTTTGGCTGTAAATACTAAACAGATGACATAAAATAACCGAAACAGCAAATTACTTTTATGGATTCAGTCAGTCGTAGTCAAGCCAGTCAAAAAGTCACCCTCGTCGGGGCGGTGATCGATTTTTTACTGTCTGTTCTTAAAATTTTTATCGGTTTTATCGGCAACTCAGGCGCACTGATTGCAGACGGTATTCACTCATTTTCAGACTTGCTATCCGACTGGGTTGTTTGGTATGCAGCCAAGCATGCAGGCGAGGCACCTGATGAAGAGCACCCTTATGGACATGAGCGATTTGAAACAGTTGCCACATTGGGATTAAGCATTTTTCTTGCCATTATTGGTACCGGTATTATTTTTAATGCCGCACAGCGTCTATCGGATACAGGGCAATTAAGCCACACACCTTGGTTACTTGCTGTTGCTGCCCTTTCGATTGTCAGCAAAGAGGCGCTGTATTGGTATACAGTGATTGTCGCCAAAAAAGTCAAATCAGATATGCTTAAAGCCAATGCTTGGCATCACCGCTCCGATGCATTTTCGTCCATTGTGGTATTGGTTGGTATTTATGGCGCGGCCAATGGTTACTTTTATTTAGATTCCATTGCGGCGATTATTGTTGGCCTAATGATTATCTTTATTGCCTGGACATTGGGTATTGGCGCGACAAAAGAACTGGTAGATACCTCGATCGATGCTGAAGATATTGCAAGACTCCGCACAGCACTCTCTGAAATTCAAGGTGTTAACAGTGTTCACTCTCTACGCACAAGAAGAAATGGCCATAAGATTTCAGCCGATGTACACGTTCAGGTAAATCCGTTTTTATCGGTTAGCGAAGGGCACATCATTAGTGTCAGTGTCGAGCGCGTTGCCCAAGATTGTGTTGAAGGCCTGAGTGACGTAACTGTTCATATCGACCCTGAGGACGATGATGACGAAAACACCCCTTATGAAGGTTTGCCTGAACGCGCTCAGGCGAGAAGGATTCTGCAACAAGCGTTAAAACTTGAACAGTGCGACTACGAAATCGAACGCACACAGCTGCATTATCTCGATGGCAAAATTTTAGTGGATTTCTTTCTTTCACTTGACTGTCTACAAACTGTCGATTCTCAAGAAATCAACAATAAACTGTCAAGTATCGTCGGGCAATTGCCTGGTTTTGGTGAAGTTAAGGTGTACTTCGGTTAGTGCGTTATAGTGCATGATAAGCGTGACAAATAGCACCAGCCAATGCGTCCGCAGCATCCGCTTGCGGCGCCTTGTTAAGCTTTAATAATTGTTGCACCATAAAAGAGACTTGTTCTTTTCCTGCATGGCCATTGCCAACAATCGCCTTTTTAATTTGATTGGGACTGTAATCCACAATAGGAAGATCTTGCGTTCCAACAGCTGAAATAATCGCACCTCGTGCATGCCCTAATTTAATCGCAGCATCCGGATTTGGTCGATCGGGACGCATGAACGCTCGCTCAATAACAACGATATCAACTTCATTTTTTTCGAGTATTTCCTTGATGCCTTTAAAGATTGTAATAATGCGCTGATTGAAATCGCCTTCGGTGCGAATACAACCGCTTGAAACGTAGTTAAACTTAAGTTTGTTTGCAGTAATAAGGCCAAAACCGGTGATTCTTGAGCCTGGGTCAACGCCAAGTATATTCATGGTCGCTATTCTAACAGCTATAATCTTTTGCTTATTATTAAAAGGCGCAGCTCATGGCCGTTATTGATCTATCACAACACAATTTTGATGAAACCATTGCTAATAACGAAATCATTATGCTTGATTTCTGGGCGCCTTGGTGTGGGCCTTGTCTGCAATTTGCACCCACTTTTGAGCAAGCTTCAGAACAAATCGACGAGGTAGTATTTGCCAAAGTCAACACAGAAGATGAGCAACTCTTAGCGTCTCGTTTTGCCATTCGCTCCATTCCAACACTTATGATCTTTCGCCAAGGCGTTGGCATCTTTTCACACTCTGGCACTCTGGCAGTTGCAGATATTAAGGATTTAATTGCCAAAGCAAAAGATCTCGATATGGATGCCGTTAGAAAAGAACTAACCGCAGAAAGCAAATAAGTTAATCAACAAACTGGCTGTATTGCTCTTCTTTAAAGCCCACAACAACCGCCTCCCCACTAACAAGCACTGGACGCCTTATCAATGTCGGCTGATCAATTAAAAGCTCAATGGTAATATTGTTTTTCTGCAAGTCAGAAAGCGATCGATAAGTAGTTGAGCGTTTGTTTACCAAGGACTCCCAGCCAATCGCCTCAATCCAAGTCTCAATTGTATCAACAGACAATTGATTTTTTCTGAAATCTATAAGTTGATAATTGGCGTTATGAGCACTTAAATACTTGCATGCTTTTTTAACTGTGTCACAATTCCTGATGCCATAAACTGTAATTTCATCACTCATACACCACCCCTATCGATCGAATGGTGGCTGTTTAAACTTTTTACGCATCCAGTTGAGCGCCTTGAAAGTGACTTCATTCTGAATAATTTTACACTCAAGGCGTTTTTTGCCTGGAAACTCCATCAAAAACAAGCCGACGATAATGGCCAGAATGCCTTGACCCGGAGTAAACAGCATGACAAATCCCAAAAAAACCAATGCAAGTCCTAGAGCGCTTCTGCCAACTACGGCAACTATGTGGCCAAAATGCTCAATTTCTAATTTATGATATTTTGCATTAGTGAAATAATCGTGCGGAATTTTGGACACCAAAAACGGTGTAAAAATCAAACTAATAACAAAGATCAATGCCGAAGCTGTCACGATGAGAGCGATGTAGTCCTCAAATTGAGCGTAGATATCTAGGACAAAATCTAACATTTCAAAAGAAAGGTAACAGGGCCATCATTAACAAGAGATACTTGCATATCAGCACCAAAAACACCCGATGCCACATCACTATGCTTGGCTTTAAAACACTCGACCATGTAGTCATATAGACTTTCAGCCTCCACAGGAGGCTTTGCTGTAGAAAATCCCGGCCGTGTGCCAGACTTGGTATCCGCCGCCAAAGTAAATTGAGAGATTAGCAATACACCACCAGAAATATCGCTGACACTTAGATTCATCTTGTCTTCAGAATCAGCAAACACGCGATACGAAAGCAGCTTATTAATCATTTTGTCCGCCTCCATCAATGTATCGTTCTTCTCAACACCAATAAATACCAACAGGCCTTGATTAATTGATCCAACGGCGTCATCTTCAACCACAACACTGGCGGACGCTACTCTTTGGATTAAGGCCTTCACATTCTCTGTCTAGGACGACAGGTATGAGATATCAGCAACCGACAAAAACAACGCTCTAACACGACCAATTAGCGCCAACCTTGCCTTGCGTAGATCTTGATCTTCAACATTCACCATGACATTATCAAAGAATGAATCAATCACCCCTTTCAAGCCCACAAGAGAGGTCATAATCGCTTGATAGTCTTTCTGCCCACTCAATTGATTAGTCACAGCCTCTGTAGCCTCAAAAAGAGAAATTTCAGAAGCTTCAAGCAACAAAGATGCATCCACCTCAACACCACCTTTGCAATCCTTCAACATGTTGGCAATGCGCTTATTGGCTTCAATCAAGCCAGCTGACTCACTTTGCTGTGTAAAGGCGTTTAACGCCTCAACCCTTTGATGGAAATCAAGTGGCGATTCAGGACTAACAGCAAGCACCGCTTCAAACACACTACCATCAACCTTATTATCTCGGTAGTACGCCTTTAAGCGCTCCATCATAAATTGATAAATCTTAGGTGCTGCAGTTTTATCAACCGAGTCTGTATGCAGATTTAAAGATGTTTCGATCAATTCTTTTAAATTTAGTTCAAGTTTTGCCTCAACAAAAATTCTCAGCAAGCCAAGTGCCAAACGTCTGAGAGCGTAAGGATCTTTCGAGCCTGTTGGTCCTTGGCCAATGCCAACAATACCGGTGATGGTATCCAGCTTATCAGCAATCGCTACCACAAGGCCACTGGCTGTTGAAGGTAGTGCATCACCTGCAAATCTTGGCTGATAGTGCTCCTTAATAGCCTCTGCTACCGCATCAGACTCACCATCATTTTTAGCATAATAACCGCCCATCACCCCTTGCAAATCAGCAAACTCGCCCACCATTTCGCTCAATAAATCTGTTTTTGCTAACAGCCCAGCTCTTGCACAGACATTTGCGTCAACACCAATCATGTCTGCAATGATATTGCTCAACCGCTGAATACGTTTTGCTTTGTCAGCCATAGATCCTAGTGACTTCATAAACAACACTTTATCTAGATCAACCAGTCTGTCTTCCAATCGCTTGGCTTTATCTTGCTCCCAGAAAAATTCAGAATCCGCCAATCGTGGACGAATAACACGCTCATTACCATTAATAATGACGGATAAATCACTTGACTCAATATTAGCTACCGATATAAATGCGGGCAATAAATTACCGCTTGCATCGATCATATGGAAATATTTTTGATGCGCTTTCATCGCTGAAATAAGCGCCTCTTCGGGCACAGCTAAAAACCTCTCATCAAAATGCCCTGAAAAGGCTTTTGGATATTCAACCAAAGCGCACACTTCATCCAGTAGAGATTCATCAATGACAGCTGCTGCGTTATTGGCTTTGGCGACTGCATTGACCTGTTCACGAATCGTTTCCCTGCGAGTATCAAAATCTACTTCTATCTGGGCTTTCTCGGCCATAAGACTTTGGTATTGACTGGCATGAGAAACCTCAAATAACTGCTCACCAGTAAAGCGTAACCCTCGCGTCGTATTACCACTATCAAGTCCCATGATATTTGCCGGAACAACAACGTCGTCCAACAACATCACCAGCCAGTGCACTGGTCGTACAAAGGAATAATCCAAATCACCCCACTGCATTGCACGAGTAATTGGAATATTGTTTATGGCTTTTTCTACGGCATTTGGTAGAAGTTTTTTTGTTTTATCGCCCGCTTTTTCAGACTTAAAAAAGTAATACTCTTTATCGCCCAACGTTTGCTTTTCAAGAGCGGAAACGGCAACCCCATTTGAGCGTGAAAAGCCCTCGATAGCTTTCTCTGGTGAACCCACTGCTGGACCCTTGCGTTCAATTAGTTGGTCTTCTTGCACAGATTGTAAATTAGCAATAGAAACAGCCAAGCGTCGAGGGGTTGCAAATACTTTGACCTCACCCATAGTTAAATCAAGGGATTTAAGCTCTGCGACCAAATTGTCTTTTAATGCGTTTGAAAGAGTTTTAAGCAATTTTGGAGGGAGTTCCTCCGTGCCCAATTCCAATAGGAAGTCATGCGTTTTCATGCAGGGTATTTTAGCGTATTGGCGTTTTTAAAATTGTCTAGATAAGTTTAAATCTTAAACGCCCTTTGTCGAGATCAATCATCACCGTTTTACCTTTCAGCTTATCGGGCGTTTGATCAAATTGTTTATAAACACCACCAATGGAAATTAACTGTGCATCAAAGTTTTGAATGTAGATAGTTGCCGCATCATTTTCAATGCCAGCGATGACTTTTCCGGCTACCGATTGATAAGCCCAAACGCTTTGCTTGGCAACCAACTCACTTTCTTTTTCGGCCACATCGAGCAATACCAAATCGCCCTTATCAACAACAACTTGGTCCTCACTGGTGAGTCGGTAATTAACAACGGTAGGTGGCACTGTTTTTATCGGCGCATTTGGTGCTTGAGTATTCGGCTTAGCTTCTTTTATTTTGGCTGGTTTTTTTGCCTCTGGAAAATGCGCCAAGCCTGAAAAATTGGCAAAATCAATGAGCTCTTGTTTGTTGGAGCGAATGCCGATAACAACCACTTGGTTTTGCGCCAAAATTTCTAACATCACTGCAAGCTCGTTGGCTTGAAGTTCGTCACTTTTAATATCGAGAATAACTGGTAAATCTTGCAAGTCACTTTTAAATGACTTGGATTCTAGTAGTGCTGAAAAAACATCGCAATCGCCCGAATCCACAACAATGTTCGCTATGGATTCTGAATTAGTGGAAAGCTTAAATGCCATAGAATATGTCAACCACCATCAACTTACTTATCGGAGCTGACAATTGAATCACGGTTGATTAGTTAACCCTAAAGAAGAACATAATCTCAGTATCAAAGACACTTTGATCTGGTGCCATTGGTAATGGCGACGCCTTGTAAACAGCACGCTCTATTGAATTTCTGAACGATGCTGCTTTATCACTATCATCGATAGTACAGCCTTGAACATTCACTGCCTCTACGTAGCCGTCTTCATCTTGAATAATATAAACATCACAACCCCAATCATCTTCTGCACCCATATAACGCCACTCGTCTTTCACTCTTGCGGCAATTAAACCGATGTAGCTAGACTTTAATTTAGAGAATTGATCTTCAATCACTAAGTCTCTTTCGTGGTCTTCTTCTGCTTGGATTTCTTGCGTTAGCGATCGCGCCTCTTGGTCTTTTTCAAAAGCCTGCGCTTCCGCTGCGCGTTGCTGCTCCAACTGTTCTTTTTTCTTGCGCTCTTCTTCAGTAAGTTGCTTGGCTAATTGTTCCTGCTCTTCAGCTTCTCTAGCCTTAGCCTCTGCCTCTTCGGCCTTGACTGCCGCTTCTGCCGCTTTTTGTTCTGTTTCTTTTCTTACTTCGTCAGCTAATTGTTTTTGCTTTTCAGCTTCTAGTGCATCCGCTTCAGCCAACTCTTTCTTCTTGGACGCCTCCGCTGTCTTGGCTTCTGTGACTTTTCTTTCTTCGTCAGCTAATTGTTTTTTCTTTGTTGCCTCTTTGGCTTTTTTCTCTTCGTCTTTGCGATGCTCTTCAGCGTGCTTTTGCGCTGTTTTAGCGGCTTCAGATTGTTCTATCTCGCTTTCCAATTTGTCTTGTCTTTTCTTCTCAAGGTCAACCAATCTTTGTCTTTCAGCCTTAATCACCTCAACATCAATGGTAACCGCCTTGGTTGGTACGGATTGCTGCGCACCTGCTTTTTGCTCTGGCATCTCCCATTGCTCAACAACGGCGTAAAACAGACCAACGACCAATGCCATATGAAGCACCATTGCAAGACCAAAGGCTATTGGATGCTTTTTCGCAATTCTTGCCATTGGCATCACAATGACGTAAATAAGGCCAGTAATTAATCCAACAAATTTATCAAGGTATTTCATACAAAAATCTATTTATTCCGGTGTTTCAGTGATAATGCCGACTTTGTCAACACCGCTTTGTTGTAACAGTGCCATTAATTGCACAACACTGCCATAATTCACATCTTTGTCGCCGCGAACAAAGACTTTCATTTGTGGGTAGGTGTCTAAGCGGGCCATAACACGGCCAACAGCGACATTAATGGAAACTTTTTCCCCGTCTTCAAGATCGGAAGAGGCAATATCGTGCAGTGAATTAATGTAGTAATTACCCAACTTGTCAATGGTAATGACGGTCGGCAGTTGTTCAGCGTAGTCCACCATCTTTGCTTCCGCTTGAGGCAGATCCACCTCAACACCTTGCTCAATAATTGGTGTGGTCATCATAAAGATCACCAACAGCACCAACATGACATCGATGTAGGGAACGATGTTTATTTCGGCGTTAACTTTAGGTCTGGCGCGACTCGGTAGTGCAATCATTGTTATTGCTGTCTTTGGAAGCTAACAAATAATTCTTCGATAAAGGCTGTGTATTTATTGCCAATTTCCTCAACTTGAGAAACCAGTCGATTGTAGGCAATCGTTGCTGGAATTGCAGCAAATAGGCCAAAAGCTGTGGCAATCAATGCCTCGGCAATACCTGGTGCCACAACGGCAATCGTCGCCTGCTTGACTGAAGCAAGACCAATGAAAGAGTGCATAATTCCCCACACGGTACCGAACAAGCCAATATAAGGACTAGAAGATGCAATCATCGCCAGTACAGACAAGCTGCCGTCCAGTCGGTCAATTTCATTGTTTGCTGTGGTATTCATTGAGCGATAAGCGCGCTCGGAGTTCATAATTAGCGCTTGATTCGATGTTGATTTAGAGTGGTTAAATTCCTTATAGCCAGAACCAAAGATATCTTCCATTGCCGTTCTGTCATCCACAATCGGAGGGAGCGCCTCATAAAGTACTGAGAGCTCAGCCTCACCTTCAAAGCGATGGTGAAAAGTCTTAATATCCTTTTTTGAGTCAATTAATACTTTTTTCTTGGATATGATCACCGTCCAAGAATAGATTGACATTAACACCAATATAGCCATCACTACTTGCACCACAGTGCCGGCGCCGATTATTAGGCTGATGATTGATATACTATTTTCTTCCATTTAGCTTCTCCGAGATTACTTGTGGTATTCCACAAGGTTTGAAATTTTGCGTAAGAACAGAAACAACCTTAACTTCCGCATCAAATAATACCGTACTTTGCTTGATATTCATTATTTTCTGAGAAAAAATCAGACTTGCCTTGCCGCTCGATTTAATCTCTGTTTGAACCTCAATTAAATCATCAAATTTAGCGGGTTTTAAATAGTTAGCCGTCACTTTTCTAACCACGAATAACACGCCAAAATCTTTGTTAACACGCTCCTGCTCAAAACCCGCTTCGCGCAACATTTCACTCCGACCGCGCTCAATGTATTTTAAATAGTTGGCGTAATAAACAACTCCACCTGCGTCCGTATCCTCATAATATATACGGATGCTTAACTTACTCATTTGCCGTAAAGATCTTTTTGTTTCTTGTGGCGCGTCAAGCCTAAATGGGCAAATGCCATATCGGTAGCAACACGTCCTCGTGGTGTTCTCATAATAAAACCTTGCTGAAGAAGATAAGGCTCAACCATATCTTCCAGTGTCACACGCTCTTCACTAAGTGCAGTCGCCAATGTATCCAGACCCACAGGGCCGGCTGAAAATTTAGTGATAATAAGATCAAGGTAGTCTCGATCGAGCTGCTCTAGCCCGGCATCATCAACTTTAAGCGTCGCTAAAGCTTCCCGTGCAATTTCTCTATGAATAACGCCATTGGTTTTAACGTCGGCAAAATCTCTTACCCGGCGCAATAATCGATTGGCAATTCTAGGTGTTCCTCTTGAGCGTTTGGCAATCTCATACGCACCCTCTGCTTCAATCGTAATATTCAATATTGAGGCTGAACGTTTAATAATAGATTGCAAATCTTTTAACTCGTAGAATGCTAGGCGCTGAACAATGCCAAATCGATCTCTAAGAGGTGAAGTAAGCATACCGGCACGAGTCGTCGCACCAATCAAGGTAAATGGCGGTAAATCGAGTTGTACAGAGTGAGCGGCAACACCTTCGCCCACCATAATATCCAATTTAAAATCCTCTAAAGCCGGATAAAGGATCTCTTCGACAATTGGATTAAGGCGATGAATCTCATCAATAAATAAAATGTCGTAAGGCTCAAGCTTGGTCAAAATAGCCGCCAAATCACCAGAGCGCTCTAAAACTGGCCCTGCTGTTTGCTTGAGGCCCGCACCCATCTGCTTTGCAATAACATGGGCCAGAGTGGTTTTTCCCAAACCAGGGGGGCCGTAAATCAAACAATGATCAAGGGCATCTCCTCGTTTTTTGGCGGCCTCGATAAAGAGCGCCATCTGAGACTTAACATCATCTTGACCAATATAATCATCAAAAGATGTCGGCCTAACCGAATTGATTTTTATATCTTCGTTGTTTTGATTTTCACCGCCGACTAGGCGATCTTCTTCGATCATAAAGTGGTGAATATTTGCATGATTCGCCCTATTTTATCTGAATAGATTCACGAGTTTTATGAAGATAGTGTGAAGCATTAATGAATAACTGACTTTATTTCAATGCAATTCAGCTTTTAATCATATATCAATGTGGCAATTAGTCTCCTCGAGCCGGCGTTAGCTCTGTGCTCGCCAAGAAGAATACCTTGCCAAACACCCAAATTAGGCCTTCCATTAGTAATTGGAATACTGACACTTGATCCCAACATTGAAGCTTTAACGTGCGAGGGCATATCATCCGGACCCTCGGCTGTGTGTTTATAGTAAGACTTGTCATTGCACAGCTCGTCATAAAAACCCTCTAAGTCATTTCTCACATCAGGATCGGCGCATTCATTAATACTAATCGATGCGCTCGAATGCTGAATAAACAAATGCAGCAAGCCACTGTTCATTGATGCTAAGTTGGGTATCTGACTAAATATCTCATCAGTGACCAAATGCACGCCTTGAACTTTGGAATCTAGGACAATTTCAAACTGTTGAATTCCCATTAGCTTGTTTCACAAATAGAAAAATTATCATAATAATCCATTAATAAAGAATAACACGACTAAATCTTATCATCAGGTCAAAATAAGGATGACACTGTATAATTACCTTCTGATTTTAATAGCCATAAATTGAATGCCACATATTGCCGTACTGAGTGTTAATCATCAGCTCGCGCCCGTAGAAATACGAGAGAAAGTGGCGTTTGCGCAAAACGAATTAGCAAGCTCAGTTTCAAAGCTACTTTCAATACCTGGCATTCTTTCCTGCGTTGTATTATCCACCTGCAACCGTTCAGAACTTTATGTGGCCTCGGAGTCAAGTAATATTGAAGAAGTGCTGGGTCAATATTTGGCCAATACTCATGGCGTCGACTATAAAAAGCTGTCTCAATATTTAAGCTATTTTGAAAACGATGGCGCCATTAATCACATTTGTAATGTAGCTGCTGGTCTTGACTCAATGGTATTAGGTGAGCCGCAAATTTTTGGCCAACTAAAAGACGCTTATCAATTTTCAAAAGAACATAAGGCACTTGACAAAACTCTCGAAAAATTATTTCAACATGCCTTTACAACGGCAAAAAAGGTTAGAACAGACACCAAAATAGGCTCCTCTCCAGTCTCGGTTGCTTATTGCGCTGTCAAACTCAGTGAAAAGATCTTTACCAACTTGGCTGATCAAACAGTGCTTTTAATTGGCGCAGGTGAAATGATTGAGCTGAGCGCTCAACACCTCAAGCAAAAAGGCGTGAACAAGATGATTGTTGCCAATAGAACGATTGAAAATGCGCAAACCATTGCACTCGCTTATGGGGCTGAGGCGATTAACCTTAAACAATTATCTGAGCATCTTCACCGTGCCGATATTGTTATCTCATCAACGGCTGCACCAGTGCCTATTCTAGGTAAAGGCCTGATAGAAACCGTGCTTGTGCAAAGGAAACACCAGCCAATGTTGCTACTAGATTTAGCCATTCCTAGAGATATTGAACCAGAAGCTGGCAAACTCGATGATGTGTTTCTCTACACAGTAGATGACCTGCAGCAGGTGATAGAAAATAATCTTGAGGGTCGCAAACAAGAAAAAATTGCCGCCCAAGAAATCATCAAAAAACAAAATGTAGAATTCAAAGCTTGGCTGGATAATATTCCAAATGAAGAAATTATTAAACAGTATCGTCAGCATGCGATGAATCTTAAAGACGACGCAGTTAGCGGTGCTATTAAAAAACTATCTGCTGGCGCAGATGCAGATGCAGTTATTCAAGAACTAGCACACCAACTAACCAATAAGCTCTTGCATGCGACATTTAAGAACATCAAACAAACACCGAGCATTAACTTGGAGCAATGCAAATCTTGCATCCCGAAACCATCAACAAAACCTATTAAAGTCAATAATTCATGAACCAATCAATCTTAAGTAAACTTGAGCAGTTATCCATGCGCCTTGAAGAAATCAACGTCATGCTTTCGGAGCAGGCAATTGCCTCAGATCCGAATAAATTCAGAGATTTGTCGATTGAACACTCTCAACTGAGTCCTGTCAACGATCAATATCAACAATATCTATCCACTCAGGAAGATATTGAGGCAGCCCAGCAAATGCTAAGTGAGGATGATGCTGATCTTAGAGAGATGGCAGAAGAAGAAATTTCAGACGGCAAAGAAAAGTTAATTGAATTAGAACTTGCACTTAAAAAATCTCTACTACCTAAAGATCCTAACGATTCTCGTAATATTATTATCGAGATTAGGGCCGGTACAGGTGGTGATGAAGCCAGTATTTTCTCAGGCGATCTTTACAGAATGTACACCCGCTACGTTGAGAAAAATAAATGGCAAATGGAAGTGATGAGCTCAAACTTGGGTGAACACGGTGGCTTTAAAGAAATAATTGCTCGCATCAGTGGTGTTAATGTTTACTCAAAACTTAAATCTGAATCGGGCGCCCACCGCGTACAACGCGTCCCTGAAACCGAGTCTCAAGGTCGCGTACACACATCGGCTTGCACCGTTGCTGTAATGCCAGAAGTGGCGACTATTGAAGAAGTAAATATCAACATGAGTGATGTTAGAGTGGACACTTTCAGAGCCTCTGGCGCTGGTGGTCAGCACGTCAATAAAACAGACTCAGCAGTCCGAGTTACCCACATCCCAACCGGAACCGTTGTTGAATGCCAAGATGGACGATCGCAACACAAAAATAAAGCACAAGCTTTGTCGGTATTGGCTTCAAGGATTCTAGACGCACAACAGCAAGTGCAGCATCAAGAGCAGGCCTCTCAACGTAAAGAATTGGTCGGCAGTGGTGATCGTTCACAGCGAATACGTACCTATAATTACCCACAAGGCAGGATCACCGATCACCGCATTAACTTAACTCTTTATAAGCTAAGCGAAGTGATGGAGGGTGAGTTGGAGTCAGTGATTGAACCGCTTATTGTTGAACAGCAAACTAACCAGTTAACGGCTCTGAACGAAAGCCTGTAACTTTAGAGACACTTGCTAACTTCTTTTAGGTATTAACTGTGACAACACAAAAATAATACCGAGCGTAATGACAATAGCCGGTCCTGTTGCAATGTCATACTGAATAGAGCTGTAAAGCCCTAACAATACGGATATCACCGAGACAACAATAGAACCAAAAATCATTGACGGCGGTGACTTGGAAAAAACGCGAGCAATGGCCGGCGGAATGATCAATAAGGAAGTAATTAGCAACACACCAACAATACGAACAGAGACAGATACCGCAAGTGCAATCAAGAACATAAAGAGAAGTTCATAGGCGATTTTATTAACACCTTCTGCTCGTGCCAATTCCTCATTCAGAGTCAATAACAGTAGCTTCTTCCAATTCATGATCAACAATCCTACAACAGCGACCATTACCGCATAAACCCAAAATAAATCTTGCATAGTGATTGAAAGAATGTCGCCAAATAAATAGGCAAAGTAATCAGTGTTTCTGTCACCAACAAAACCTAGCACGACAATGCCAGCTGAGAGAGCAATATGAGAAAAGATACCCAGAATGGCATCATTTGATAAAAACTGTTTTTGCTGTAGGGCTACAATCAAAGAGGCAAAAAGTGCGCCAACGATTAATAAGCCAAAATTCACTCCAAGACCACTAACAAGCCCCAGTGCAACACCAAGTAAGGCACTATGTGAGATTGAGTCTGAAAAGTAAGATAGGCGCTTCCAAATAACAAAACAACCCAGTGAACCGGCAATCACCGATACACCAAGTGAAGCTGCGAGTGCGCGAATAATAAAGTCTTCCATACTTAGACCAGGTGAGCTTTAGTTACTGACAACGGCGACAAAGGCCGTAAAGATACAAAGAGTGGTCTGTTAGCTGAAAGCCGTGTTGTTTGGCAATTTGTAATTGATGAGACTCGATTACATCATCTTGAAATTCAACAATTTCATTGCACTTCACACAAACCAAATGATCGTGATGCTCAACATTGGACAGCTCATAAACACTCAAATTGTTTTCAAAATTGAGCTTATTAACAATACCTGATTCTTCAAATTGAGTGAGCACTCGGTAAATGGTGGCAACACCCACTTCTTCGTTTTGCTCAATCAACGCACGGTAAATATCTTCCGCGCTCAAATGATGGTTCGGACTTTTTTCCAGCACTTCCAGAATTTTCAATCTAGGCAAGGTAACCTTAAGGCCAGCGCTTTTTAAATCTTGTGCGTCCATTCAAAATCCTTGGGTAAAATCTATTCAATATTTTAATCGTTTAACGAATCATGAAAAGACTAACTTTGATTGTGCTTATTTTGCCCCTGCTAACTGGCTGTGGAGTATCCATGCCGAAAATGCCTTCAATATCAATGCCTGACTTTTCAAAGGTCTCGATGCCAAGTTGGCCAAATTTCTTAACGCCCTCGTGGCCCAGTATTGATGTCCACAAACCGACCATTATTCAAGGTTCTGTACTCGAGCTCGAAGAGGTTGAGCAACTGCAATTGGGCATGAGTAAAGAGGCGGTAACGGAGTTAATCGGCTCGCCAAGTATTAATGACCTCTTCCACAAAGATCAATGGGACTACATTCATCACTCAACAATCAATGGTGAGGAGGTGATTCATTATCGCTTAACGCTGATTTTTGCGGGCAACTTATTATCAGTTATCGACGACAGTGGCCTTGGTGGTTTATTCAATAGTATAGAAAAATAAACACAAAGCTAAAACTACCCCACTCGACCGTTAAAGATCAATCTAGTAAAATAGCCCCAATGTCTGAATTAATCGTTAACGAGCTAAGTTGTCAAAGGGGTTATAACAACCTTTTTAATGAACTCTCATTCTCGCTAACTTCGGGTGATATCTTAAGAATTTCTGGCGCCAATGGCAGTGGCAAGACTTCATTACTCAAAATCCTCTCTGGCTTGAGCGGCGCCGAATGCGGAAGCGTCAGTTATAACCAAAACCAAGCAGGGTCAAGTGAATACCAAGAAGATATTTTCTATTTGGGCCACCTTCCAGCCCTCAGTCCGGAGCTTTGTTGCCGCGAAAACTTGAGCTACCTGTCACACCTTCAGGGTGACAATACCAATGATCAAATAAGAGATGCTTTGATTGCAATTGGCTTAAAAGGCTACGAGTATGAATACGCTGCCAATTTATCGGCCGGCCAAAAGAGGCGTGTCGTGCTTGCCTCACTCTTCATAAATAAAGCCCCTATTTGGCTTTTGGACGAGCCATTTACCGCACTCGATAGTGACGGCGTTGCTATTCTCGAAGAGCAAATCAACAAACACTCAAACAATGGTGGTATTTGTATTTTAACCACTCATCAAGAGTGCAATTTATCCAATATGAGGACGCTCGCGCTGTGAATATTTTCACACAAACACTCACTCGTGATTTGAAGATGGCGCTGAGAAATCCGTCCAGCTTTCTCAACCCTTTACTGTTCTTTGTTATTGCTACTTCTCTTTTCCCTTTAGCCATCAGTCCCGAGGCGCATACCCTCTCAAACATTGCTCCAGGCGTTATTTGGGTTACCTGTATGTTGGCTGTTTTGCTTTCTCTAAATGCGCTATTTCACACCGATTACGACAATGGTGTTCTGGAACAAATGGTGATTTCGCACCACCCCCTGCCTTTGCTACTGTTCGCCAAAACAACTTCACATTGGCTACTAACAGGATTGCCTATCGTATTGCTATCACCACTATTAGGGGCTGCACTTTTTCTGGATAGTGAGAGTATTGGTGTATTAATGCTTACCCTGTTACTCGCCACACCAAGCCTAAGCCTTATTGGGGCGATTGGCGCCTCTCTAATCGTTGGTATCAAGAACTCTGGAATGTTACTGTCATTGCTGATTCTACCACTGTACACCCCTATACTTATTTTCGCTTCAAGTGCTGTGTCACAAGCGCAATTTGGCCTGCCAATTAGCGCCCAACTATACTTCCTCGCAAGTATTTTAATGCTGAGCTTGATGGGCTCTCCCTTTGTAAGCGCTCTTGCTTTAAAAACCAGTTTAGAATGACCTTTATGTTCTAATAAATACGTTATAATTCCTTTACACGCTGATTTGTCCCGATTGCTAGCGTTGTCACTATAGGTGGCTAAAACAAGCTAAAGTAGGTGTTTGCCTTACTCGAAACCCCACTTTTAAGGGTTTTTATATACTTACAAAAGGAAAACAATCATGATATTTACTTCCGAATCCGTTTCAGCCGGCCACCCAGACAAGGTTTGCGATCAAATTTCAGACGCCATTCTTGATGCAGCACTTGCACAAGACAAAAACTCACGTGTTGCTGTTGAGACCTTGGTTAAAGACAATCAAGTCATTCTTGCGGGCGAGATCACCACAGGCGCTGACATTGATTATGAGGCCGTTGTTCGTAAAACCATTGTAGAAATTGGTTACGACAAGGATGAATATGGCTTTAACGGTCATAACTGCTCTATCACCAATTTGCTCGGAAAGCAATCCCAAGATATTGCTATGGGTGTTGATGAGTCGGATGACCACGAGCAAGGTGCTGGTGATCAAGGCCTTATGTTTGGTTATGCCGATAACGCTACTGACGTACTCATGCCGGCACCTATTGTCTATGCTCATCGCCTAGTTGAACGCCAAGCAGAATTAATGAAAAATGGCACACTACCGTGGCTTAGACCCGATGCCAAATCTCAGGTTTCTTGTACTTATAAAAATAATCATGTGGTCGGTATTGATGCTGTCGTTTTATCCACGCAGCATGATGAAGACATTTCTCTAGATGATTTACGTGAAGCAATCTTAGAAGAGGTTATTAAGCCAATTTTGCCAAGTAAGTGGCTCAGTAAAAACACCAAATATCACATCAATCCAACGGGTAACTTTGTTATTGGTGGCCCTGTTGGTGATGCAGGCTTAACAGGCCGAAAAATCATCGTTGATACTTATGGCGGCATGGCTCGCCATGGTGGTGGCGCTTTTTCTGGCAAAGACCCTTCAAAGGTCGACCGCAGTGCGGCTTACGCAACTCGCTATGTGGCAAAAAACATTGTCGCTGCAGGGCTAGCTGAAGTTTGTGAAATTCAGGTGTCTTACGCCATTGGCGTGGCAGAACCGACCAGTATTAATGTCAATACTTTTGGCACTGGCAAAGTAAGCAACCAGGAGATTGAACAATTAATTTCTGAGCATTTTGACCTTAGACCTAAAGGCTTGATTGCAATGCTTGACTTAAAGCGACCAATCTACCAACAAACAGCAAGTTGTGGGCATTTTGGACGAACAGAGGATTCGATTAGTTGGGAAAAAACCGATAAAGCCCACCTGCTTAGCTAGTAGAATCCCTGTGTTTTAGTTATAATACGCACCTGCCAAGGAGCGTTGCATTGAGATTCATCTCATCAGGCTTGGCAATCAAAACGACGCTCATTTATTTTTCAATATAGATATAGGAAAAACAAATGAGCAACAACACTCTAGATAGTGGCGACTACAAAGTAGCCGACATGACTCTTGCCGACTACGGTCGCAAAGAAATTGAATTGGCAGAAGCCGAAATGCCAGCACTGATGGCGCTTCGCCAAAGATATTCAAATGACAAGCCACTAGGAAATGCAAAGATCCTCGGCTGTATTCACATGACCATTCAAACCGCGGTACTAATGGAAACATTAGTAGAGCTTGGTGCTGAGGTCCGCTGGTCATCTTGTAATATTTTCTCAACTCAAGATCACGCGGCAGCGGCAATGGTAGCGGCCAATATTCCAACTTTTGCATGGAAAGGTGAGACAGAGGAAGAATCCTTGTGGTGTATCGAGCAAACTATCCTAAAAAATGGCAAGCCTTGGAATGCTAATATGGTGCTTGATGATGGCGGCGATCTAACACAAATGTTGCACGAAAAATACCCAGAAATGCTAAATGACATTCATGGCATCAGTGAAGAAACAACAACAGGCGTACATCGCCTAATCGAAATGATTGCCGATGGCGAACTTAAAGTGCCAGCAATTAATGTCAACGATGCGGTTACAAAATCAAAAAATGACAACAAATACGGCTGTCGTCACTCACTAAATGACGCCATCAAGCGCGGCACAGACATGTTGATGTCTGGCAAAAAAGCGTTAGTTATTGGCTATGGTGATGTTGGCAAAGGCTCGGCACAATCTCTTCGCCAAGAAGGCATGATTGTGAAGATCAGTGAAATCGACCCAATTTGCGCGATGCAAGCCTGCATGGACGGCTTTGAAGTGGTCTCACCTTACAATAGCGGCATCAACACCGGCACAATTGCGGGCATCAATACAGTCTTGCTTTCAACAACGGATTTGATTGTCACCACAACGGGCAATATCAATGTTTGTGATTCTGCAATGCTACAATCACTAAAGCCCGGCTCGGTAGTTTGTAATATTGGCCACTTTGACAATGAAATTGACACGCAATTCATGCGTGATAACTGGCAGTGGGATGAAGTCAAGCCGCAAGTGCATCGCGTCTTTAGGTCAGAAAGTAAAACCGATTATTTAATTCTTTTGTCCGAAGGTCGTTTGGTTAATCTGGGCAATGCAACAGGTCATCCAAGCCGCATTATGGACGGCTCTTTTGCCAACCAAGTTTTGGCGCAAATGTATCTGTTCGAACAAAAGTTTGCCGATTTACCAGAGTCTGACAAATCAGCCAAAATAACCGTTGAGGTACTACCTAAAAAGCTTGATGAGGAAGTGGCTGCCGGTATGGTTGGTGGCTTTGGTGGCGTACTTACAATTATGACCGATACTCAAGCAGACTACATCAACACACCAAAAGACGGGCCGTTTAAGCCTGAAACTTACAAATACTAACCTTTGTTAACCTACTGACAATGCGAGCACTGCTCGCATTGTTGTTTAAGCTGTCAAAGAATTCTTGAATGTCTCTATCTCTTTCGGTTTTTTTTGACCGAGATACGATGATGAAAATCGCTATTTTTATTGCGTGACGGTCGCGGCTTTAGTGTGCCTCCTGTTTTAGAATAAGGCACCAAACACTCTTCGCCACTGCCAATCAAATCACTGCGCCCCATGCGCTTTAATGCTTGTTGTAATACACCCCAATTCTCAGGATCATGGTAGCGCAAAAAAGCTTTATGCAATTTTCGTTGTTGTCCACTGCGTGGGGTTTGGACCGATTCGGATTGTCGAGTGATTTTCTTAAGCGGATTTAATTCGGTGTGATACATGGCGGATGCTATTGCCAGAGGAGTGGGGATAAAGGCCTGCACTTGATCAGGCTTAAAGTCATTACGTTTTAACCAAAGTGCTAGATTTAGCATATCCTCATCACTGGTTCCTGGGTGAGAGGAAATAAAATAAGGAATTAAATATTGATCTTTTCCTGCTTGCTTGGAATAACGATCAAACAGTTT
>JBBWVR010000113.1:0-26735 GCA_050256315.1 Gammaproteobacteria bacterium
TCATTGTCAATGCTTTGTGCGAGAATATTTCTGCTGTGGAGATGTGTTTATTAATTGAAGCCACTAAATAATAATACTGAGGTAAATTCATTGGCTCTAGTATTTCGCCAATACCTTGCGCCCAAGCGCTTCTGCCAAAGACAAAGACGGGTACGTCAGCACCCAATGTTAGGCCAATATCGGCTAATGTTTGTTGGCTAAAGTTCAGCTGCCACAGTTCATTCAATGCCAGTAACACGGTTGCCGCATTGGAGCTGCCACCACCAAGGCCTCCACCGGTTGGGATTTTTTTATCGATTGAAATATCTACGCCCAACGAACTGTTTGAGTGTTTTTTTAGTACTCGAGCGCTCTTAATGAGAAGATCGTCTTCAGCGGCAATACCCTCATTGCCTTTGATGCGATTAATTTGCCCATCATCACGTACAGAAAAGCTAATTTCATCACAGAAATCTAGCAACTGAAATACGGTTTGCAGATTGTGATAACCGTCAGCTCTTTTCGAAGTGATGTGCAAAAAAAGATTGATTTTTGCTGGTGAGAGATAACTAACGTCAGTCATTAATAAAGTGTTCTCGATAATGCTTTAGTTCGTTGATTGAATCGTAAACATCCGACAGGGCTAAATGCGCCGATTGTTTGTTGGTGTTAGCTGCAACTGCGGGTTTCCAGCGTGACACCAGCTCTTTGAGTGTTGACACATCGATATGACGATAGTGGAAAAACTTTTCCAATTCCGGCATGTAGTTGTACAAAAAACGCCGATCTTGGCAAATGGAGTTGCCACACATTGGTGAGGCGCCAGCATCGACAAATTCACGCAAAAAATCCAGCGTTTGTTTTTCGGCATCTGCAGATGATAGCTTAGAATTTTTTACACGCTCAACAAGCCCAGATTTTCCGTGTTGATTGGTGTTCCATTCATCCATGCCATCAAGGCGTTCATTGCTCTGATGGACGGCCAGAGAGGGGCCTTCTGCAATCACATTGAGGTCGGCATCGGTTACAACCGTAGCGATTTCAATAATGACGTCGCTTTCGGGCACAAGTCCTGTCATTTCAAGGTCAATCCAAATAAGATTTGTTTTTTTATTCATAATCCGGCGGGTTTATTGGTTGCTCGCTACTACGTATTCTTCAAGCTTGCTTTGAGCGCCACCATTATTGAGTATTTGACTGGCTTTTTCAACGCCAGCTTTTAGGTTGTCTGCAAGTCCACTGACATAAATCGCTGCGCCAGCATTCAGGGCAACAATGTCTTTAGCTGCGCCTTCTTTGCCAGCAAAAGCGTCTTTAATCATTGCCAGTGAATCATCAGCGCCGTCGGCGGCAATATCATCAAGACTGCCAAGGCTAAGGCCGACATCTGCAGGATTGACGGTATAAGTGGAAACCACACCATCCTTGAGCTCGGCCACGTAAGTGTCGTCCGCAATGGAAAGTTCATCTAAGCCGTCTTTTGAATGAACCACCATGACGTGGCGCGAGCCTAAGCCCTTCAAAACATTAGCTATTGGCTCAACTAAATCTTTATCGTACACGCCCATCACCTGATTCGGTGCTTTAGCGGGGTTTGTCAGCGGCCCAAGAACATTGAAAATGGTTCTAACGGCCAGCTCTTTGCGCGGACCAATAGCGTGCTTCATGGCGCTATGATGTGCAGGGGCAAACATAAAACCAACGCCAATTTCATCGACACAACGCCCGATTATTTCAGGGCTAACAGCCAGGTTGACGCCAGCAGATTCGAGTACGTCAGCACTACCGGATTTAGAAGAAATAGAGCGGTTACCGTGCTTGGCCACTTGGCCGCCAGCAGCTGCAACGACAAAGGCTGAAGCGGTCGATATATTAAACAAGCCAAGGCCGTCACCGCCCGTGCCACAAGTGTCTACTAAGTGGTTAGTCGGGGAAATTTTGACCGCTGTTGCCAACGAGCGCATGACTTTAGCACTGGCTGTAATTTCTTCAATGGTTTCGCCTTTCATTGATAGGCCAACCAAAAAGGCGCCGATTTGAGCGTCGGTCGTCTTGCCGGTCATAATATCGCTCATGACGCCGTGCATTTGCTCTTCGCTTAAGTCTTGTTTGGCGATTACCGCTTTGATGGCTTGTTGTATGTTCATAAATTCTCTATTGATTGTTCATAAGGTGCTCAATATCGTCAATCTCTTTGACGAGAGCTTGTGTCAGCACTGTGTTGCCCGATTCGGTGATTAGAACATCATCTTCAATTCTGATGCCAATATTCCAATACATTGGGTCAATTTTATCATTCTTGCGAATATAGATTCCTGGTTCAACTGTCATTATCATGCCGGCCTCAAAAACTCGGTGCTCATCATTCAGTTTATACTGGCCACAGTCGTGCACATCAAGCCCCAGCCAATGGCCTGTATTGTGCATATAAAACTCATTTAGTGGCAGATCGTCGCTAATTACGCCGAGCTCCGACAGTCCGTTCAAGATAATATGACAGGCGGTATCGTGAGCTGTATTGACTTTTTCTCCAGGCTTGAGGCAGTTAATCGCGCCTTTTTGTGCATCAAGGACAATACTATAAATTTGTTTTTGAGCCTCGCTAAACCGACCATTAACTGGAAACGTTCGGGTGATATCCGAAGCATAGCCTTCGGTTTCACAACCGGCATCGATCAACAATAAGTCGCCATCTTTCAGTATTTCATTGTTTTCAATGTAATGCAGCACACAGGCGTTAGAGCCTCCTGCGACGATGGGCGTATAAGCGTGTGTTGAGTTATATTTTTTGAATTCACCGTCGAATAAAGCGGCAATTTCATATTCAAACATGCCTGGTTTGACGTTTGTCATTGCTTGCGTGTGGGCATTGACTGCCAAGTCAGCCGAAGCTTGCATATTCTCAATTTCCACCGAATCCTTCAGTAGCCGCATTTCAGATAGGTGCGGCAAAAGAGGCTTAATGTTATCGGCTGAAGCAATGTCTTCATGTAGTGAGTTGGTGCTATTGTTGTCATAATAAAGCACCCTATCGTCATCGATTAGCGCGTCCAATTGGTCAGCAAACAGCTCGATTGAATAAGCGTTATCGGCCAGCAGCACATTGGGGGCGGCTTCGGCGCCCAATCTTTTTCCATTCCAGATTTCTTTGGTTTTGTCCTTTGGTCTAAGAAAAATCGAATAATTCTTTTTCGAAAAAACAGCAATTGCGTCGGGCTCGGTAAAGCCGGTTAAGTACCAAAAACTGGAATCCGGGCGAAACGGAAAAGTAACATCCGCATTGCGTTGTAGCTCGGCATTAGTACATACGATGACGAGCGCATTGTCGTCTAGTCGGCTTAATAACTCTTTTCGTCTTTTTTGATGTATCATTTTTACTCTATTAAAGTCTGAGTTGACCAATTCCAAAACGATACCATGAAAAGCGTAAGACTTTATCAAAATACCACTCTCAAAATAGGCGCAAAAATTGATTTAGATGAGTCTGCGGCTCATCACTTGCTCAAAGTTTTGCGTTTCCCTGAGGGACAAAATATCACCATTTTTAATGGCGATGGTTTTGACTATCAAGTGAGAGTTACCAGTGCTAATAAAATTTGCACTGTTGAAGTGCTTTCTTGTGAAAAAAATCAAAGAGAATCTTTGCTGAATTTAACACTGGCACAAGGTATTGCCAAAGGCGAAAAAATGGATTTTCTGATTCAAAAAGCCATTGAACTTGGTGTGAATCGTATTGTGCCGGTGCAAGTTGAGCGCTGCGTGGTGCGCTTAAATGGCGCCAAGCTTATTAAGCGCACCGAGCATTGGCAAAAAATTGCCAATCATGCCTGCGAGCAATCGGGCCGCTCGGTGATTGTTGAGGTGGCGCCGGCAAAATCACTTGCAGAGGTTCTGACAGAGACTAGTGGCAGCGGTTATGTATTGCATCATCGAGCTGAAGAAGGTTTGCTTGCGATGAAAAAACCTTCAAAGGCAACAATCCTCATTGGTCCGGAAGGTGGACTCAGCGTTGTTGAGGTTGATGAGGCCATTGCTGCTGGTTTTCAGCCACTTTTACTTGGTAACAGAATTCTAAGAACGGAAACTGCATCACTCGCAGCTATTGCCAATATGCAACTGCTTTGGGGTAGTTAAGAGACGATTCAAAAATCGATTAAGTGATGACAGAGAATTTTCCTTGATGCTGTCTTTGAAAATCGGCATGCAAATTTTATCAAATCGAATAATCATTAAGTGCCGTGATTGATAAGTCACTTGATATTTGTGCTGTGGTTTAATGCTGCCATCTTTTGTGTCAAAGTTGGCATTGCCATCTCCAATTGTTATCGAGATGATTGAACTGCTATTTTGTAAGCAGGATATATTGTGGAAAAAAAAGCCGTTGCTAAAATCGTAATTGCAACGGTGAGCGTAATATTTAGCTAGGTGCTATCCAGTCACCACCACGCCAACACGGCGCAAAATCCATGAATCAGTGCTGAAATAATTAAGTTATATCTTGAGGGTTGTAAATCGAAATTAAGGGTATCAGTTAACATCGCCCAATTGGATGCTCAATTCGTGGGCGCGATCATAGGCCGCTCTCGTAGCATTGGCAACAATACCTTCAAAGTTTTGGTCCTGAAACGCTTCAATCGCCGCTTGTGTTGTGCCATTAGGCGAAGTAACGTTGGCGCGAAGTTGTTTGGGGTCGTCGTCGCTATTGGCCGCCATCACACTGGCGCCGAGTGCTGTTTTGACGCTTAGCGCACTGGCTGTTTTTTCATCGAGGCCGAGCGCCATTCCAGCTTGTGTCATTGACTGCATCATTAAAAAGAAATAAGCAGGGCCACTGCCAGAAATGGCGGTGATGGCATCAATTAGCTTCTCTTCTGCCACCCAAAAACAATCGCCAATCGCTGAAAGTACCGAGCTAACGATGGTTTGTTGTTCTTCTGAAACAAGGTCGTTAGCGAATAATCCCGTCGCACCTTGCTGCACCAAGGCTGGTGTATTTGGCATCGTGCGCACCAAGGCATAGTTACCACCCAGCCAGCGACAAATATCACTTGCTCTAATACCAGCCGCAATAGAAACAAACAAGTGGCTTGGCTTAATGGCGCCTTGCAGTCCTTTGCAAACAGTGCTCATTACCTGCGGTTTGATAGCAAGAACCACCACATCACACTCAGCAATAAGAGCGGTATTGTCTGTAAAAGTGGCCACACCAAGCTCACTATTTCTGCTGCTTAACAGTGTCTCATCAAGATCACTGATTTTGATATTTTCTGCGCCGTAGCCGTTATTAACAAGGCCTTTAATCAGTGCGTAAGCCATATTGCCCGCACCAATAAAACCGATGACTGATTTGTTTTGCATATAAAATATCTCAGTTGAAAAGTGATAAGTTAATTCTACCAAAATCAGTATAAATAAGTGAAAACATTTAAGCCAAAATTAATCATGATTGATGTTGATGGTACCCTGGTAGATAGCGTGCCAGATTTGACCCATTGCGTTGATGAAATGATGATGCAACTGGGTAAAGAGTCATGCGGTGAGGTAAAAGTCCGTCAGTGGGTGGGCAATGGTGTGTCAAAATTAGTGGAGCGCGCTCTTACCGGTGAGCTGGAAGCGACGCCAAATTCAGATGACTACGAGAAAGCCTACCCAGTTTTCCTTGAACTTTATGCTGAAAACACCGCGAAGCGATCTTGTCTTTATGATGGTGTGAGAGAAGGTTTGGATTATATGAAGTCTCAAGGCTATCTTCTGGGATGTGTGACCAATAAGGCCGAGCAATTTACCCTGCCATTGCTCAAAGCGCTTGGCATTTTTGATGATTTTTCCATTATTATTTCTGGTGATACGCTTGCCAAGAAAAAACCAGACCCTTTGCCGTTATTGCACAGTGCTGAGTATTTTGGTGTTAGTCCGAAAGATTGCATGATGCTGGGTGATTCTGTCAATGATGTAAAGGCCGCACGAGCAGCAGGTTTTGCTATTATTTGCATGTCTTATGGCTATAATCACGGCAATGATATTGCTGATGAAGCCCCTGATTTAGTGCTAGACTCTATGAGTGAACTTCGTGATTTTCTCTGAGCAGAACAATGTTTGGCATCCTTATGCCAAGGTTCCCAGTGCCGTACCAACACATCTGGTTGAATCTGGCGAATATGTTTATCTAAATCTTGAAGGTGGGCGTCGAGTCATCGATGGTATGAGCTCTTGGTGGTCTGTTATCCATGGCTACAATAATCCAGTGCTTAATAAGGCAATGAAAGAGCAAATAGATTGCATTTCGCACGTGATGTTTGGTGGCCTTACCCATCAACCTGCAATCGACTTGACTCAAAAACTGATTGACATTACCCCAGAGGGTCTTGATAAAGTCTTTTTAGCCGATTCGGGCTCTGTCTCGGTGGAAGTGTCGCTAAAAATGGCGTTGCAATATTGGTACAACAAAGATCAAAAAGCTAAAACGCATTTTGTCACACCGCGCGGCGGATACCACGGCGACACATTCGGCGCGATGAGTGTTTGTGATCCTGAAAACGGTATGCACCATTTATTCCAAGGCGTCTTGCCACAGCACTTTTTTGTCACCAAGCCGACGATTGGCAACACTCAAGAGGCGCTTGCTGATCTTGAAAAAACACTTCAAGACAATCACCAAACAATTGCAGCATTAATACTTGAGCCTATTGTACAGGGCGCTGGCGGCATGAATATTTATGAGAGTGACTATTTATCAAGCGCACGAGCGCTTTGCGATCAACACGACGTGCTAATGATCGTGGATGAAATTGCCACTGGATTTGGCCGTACCGGTAAATTATTTGCCTGTGAGCATGCCAATATCTCGCCCGATATTCTTTGCCTAGGTAAGGCGATGACAGGGGGTTATATGACAATGGCTGCCGCACTGACTACTGAGAAAGTCGCGGACATGGTGGGTGTATTAATGCACGGCCCAACTTTTATGGGAAATCCACTGTCTTGTGCTGTGGCAAATGCCAGTATTGATCTATTGCTAAAAGATAATTGGCAAGAAAAAATTGAGACAATTGAAGCCATACTTAAATCAGAATTATTGCCTCTGAAGGACGAATCATTGATAGCCGATGTTCGTATTCTTGGTGCTATTGGTGTGTTGGAATTTAACGAGCCGCTTGACGTGCAAAGTGTCCAAGATAAGCTTATTGCTGCTGGTGTTTGGCTGCGTCCTTACGGCAAATTGCTATACACCATGCCGCCGTTTATTATTACTGAAACAGAGCTCACGACGATAACGCAGGCAATGCGTTCAATTGCTCAGGCAAAGAAGTAGTAACGAGTAATTCCGTAAACAGACAACACGGTAATTTTTTATGAGCGAGTATATTCTTTCAGCCTTGATATTTGGCTTAACAGCTGGCCTACAGCCAGGGCCTTTAACTATTTTGGTTGTTCAGCAGACACTCGAGCGTGGTTTAATAAGCGGCATCAAGGTAAGTTTTGCTCCTGTTATTACTGATGGTCCAATTATTTTTGCTGTGGTGATGGTGCTGTCGCAATTTAAAGATATTTCACTGTTTCTTGGCTTGTTGAGTCTTGTAGGCGGCTTGTATTTGCTTGTACTCTGCATGCAAATCTTACGAACCAAGGTGCTGAGTTTTTCGGCATCGAATGGCTCTAACAGTTCATTGTTAACAGCCATTAAGGTGAATTTTCTCAGTCCGAACCCGTATTTGTTCTGGTTTGCAGTGGGTGGCACTTTTATTGCACGAGGTACAACAAATGAAGCCATCACTTTTGTCGTTGTTTTTCTTGGTAGTTTGGTTTTGTCAAAAATGGTTATTGCCCTGTTGGCGTTTAATTTCCGTGAGATTTTGAGTGGTGTTGGCTATTTATGGGTAATGCGAACCTTGGGTCTTGCGTTAGGTGTATTTGCCATTTTATTCTTGGTTAAAAGCTACGAACTGCTATTATAAAAAGCCACTCCTTTGTTGTGATTGCCAACCTTGCTATTATGTGCCGCTATTCCCCAAATGATTGAATAGCCTCAATTAAAGTCTCTGGCGCCTCCCAATTCAGCATATGGCCCTTGCCTTCTACCCATACGTTTCGCGCATTGGGAATCCCCTTGCCTAGCGCCTCGGAGTGCCAAGCTGGTGTCGTATTGTCTTTTTCGCCACAGATAACCACACACGGCAGCTGAATTTCTTGAAGACGAGAGTAGTAATCTTCTTTGGCTAGTGCCTCAGTAATGGGTATAAGCTTATTATGGTGCTGAGCTGGAAAAATTTGCTTGAGCACCTTGATCGCCGCTGGTATGGGTGTATTGCCAAAAAAAGACGCTCCAAGTATCCACCCATAGGTATTGGATGCCATTAGTTTTTGGGGGATTCCCCATTTAATCAGTGGCGACAGAATGCGAGTTTGTGGCGAACCTTTTAAAACATTGCCCGCCATGGAGGCAAACAACACTACGCCTTTCAGTCTTTCAACAGAAGTTTGCGAGTGAGTTAACAACAACACAATTACCAAGAACCCTCCCAATGAGTGACCCACTAGAAGACCATCATGCACATCGAAATATTCCAAGACAGCCTTGTAGTCGCCGGCCATTTGCTGAGAGCCTATGCCATCGCTACCTATTGTCGATTTTCCGTGACCGCGCAAGTCAAAAGCAATAACTCTGTATTCTTCCTTTTGCGCTAAATCCCATACAACATTCCATTCCTGAAGTGTGCTGCCATAACCGTGAGCTAAGATTACAGTGGGGCCTTCTCCTATAGAAATAGCCCTAATGCGCGTTCCATCCTCTCTTATGATGAAAGTCTCATCACCTGTGGGCTCTTTGTTTAGTGTTTCGAATGAATGGGCGGAGGGGGTGGCTTGGATTTTCCGGGCGCTTGCTTTTGCCCATATATGGATTAACCCAACAATAATCAATAGAATAATGATGACGGCCATCCTCTCCTCCTTTGTCTCATGTAGCGGTATTAACAGTTATAACTTAACCTTCTACTGGTAGTATCCTCGTAGGCTATTCGCCACTATTGTATCAGTGGTCTGAATATTAGGGTCAAATTATTACATAAATTACAGTACTTCAATTAGTTGACAATTGATGAGGGTGCTACTTTGTTGATTTACTTTCTACTCACTTATTCCAATAACGATAGGCAAATTGGCCCTGGCAAGAGAAGCCGTCCTAGGTTCAATAATGCTTAAATTTAACCGCTCTACTTCTCAAAGTATTGTTTAAGTTGCTGTGCAAGAGAGTCAAAAACCATAACGGATTGTCAACTTGCATTATAGGTCAAATGAAGTGACGCGATACAAAAAACCCCGCCGGAGCGGGGTTAGAGGTTAACGTACTGCGGAGTTATTCAGGTGTAGTAAATGTAGATGTAAATTTAAGAATGAAATGATCTGCTGTTACACTCCCTGCAAACCAGCATGCACCAGCCTCTGTTGTGCCTGCCCATTTACCCCAAGCAGCAACTCTATTAAAAGAGCAATTACTCCAGTCATGAGCTGTGGTGGTGCCAACATTGATATAACCGTCACCATCAGCATCCACCATTGTACAAATGAACGCATCACCTAAATTTGTCCATGCAGAGCTTGTTAAATTAACACCGTTACAAGTTCCAAAAACTTCGCTTGGAAAGCCTTCAGGCATGCCTTCTACAGTTAAAATACCTTGATTGGTGTAATTTCCCATAGTGCTGCCATCTGGCGTAGTTGTGTTATCCGTAGTTCCCAGCATATAAGCCGTACCATTGACGGTGAATTCCGCTGCCATTGCCACATTGCTTACAGCAAAAGTAGTGATTACTGCCAAAATGATTTTTTTATACAATTTCATGTATTTCTCCTATTAGATTATTATTTGTGCGTATTAGTGCACGCCATGGCATCAAGAGGCTCCCTTAGTCGTTCAAAGCAAATCTAAGGTTTATATTGACACTTGCCTAAAGTATATGCACCAAATCAAGTTTGTTTTTTGGCAGAAAGTCCATAAAGTTTTCCAATAGGTTCAATTTGGAACCAAACACCGGTATGATGAATGTAAGAGTAGTTAAGCACGCTCTAAACAATGTACCTAGGAGAGTCTTGTCATGTTGAATGTTTACGAGCATATATGTGCTAGACCCGATACCAATAAATTTGAGTTTGAAGGCTTGCTGCTGGCAAAGTTTTCTTGTGCGCTTAGCCATAAATGTATCGATCTTTGGAGCCCGTTTGACCAAATCATTTATGCATTTAGCGGCAAGAAGACTTGGCGCTCTTCCGTGGGAGGGGTCACTGCTACAGCTGGTCAGGCTGTATACCTAAAAAAAGGCGCTCGGGTTCATGAGCAGCATTTTGATGAGGAGTTTCATTTTATGGTTTTCTTTCTTCAAGATGATTTAATTCGTGATGCTGTACGTGCACTTGGTGCGGAAGGCGCCCCCCATCAGAGGAAAGAAGACGATAAATCAGCTGAGACGTTGCTCAATATTGACACCGCACTTGCCATGAGCTTTCAATCCATCGAGTCGTGTTTTAGGTCTAGAGATAAACCTCATGACTACTTAATAAGCACCAAAATTAAAGAGCTTGTTTCCGCGATTGTACTCAGCAAGGGCAATAACAAACTGTCTGAGTACTTGAAAATGGTAGCCCACTCGGAGGCACCTTCTCTAGAAGATACGATGGAGAGAAATTTTCGTAAAAACTTAACACTCAGTCAGTATGCAACTCTGTGTCATCGCAGTCTCTCAGCTTTCAAACGTGATTTTCATGAGCAATACAAAAGCCCGCCAGGTAGGTGGCTTTTGGAAAAACGACTTGAGTACTCAGTGGCTCTTCTACAGGGCAGTAGCAAGAGTCTTTCGGAGGTCTCTCTAGATTGCGGTTTTATTAATATGTCGCACTTTAGCACCACATTTAAGAAAAAGTTCAGCATGCCGCCTTCGAGATTTCGTAAAATTTCAAATGGATAACTTAGCAAGCAACAGTTAGCGATAGAATTTAAAATATATACG
The DNA here is from genome assembly GCA_050256315.1 of Gammaproteobacteria bacterium. Lineage (GTDB taxonomy): Bacteria > Pseudomonadota > Gammaproteobacteria > PS1 > Pseudothioglobaceae > Pseudothioglobus. Next base: position 10,983 of record JBBWVR010000113.1, read on the forward strand.
CAGGACTCGTAAGTGGTAGTATTTAACACATCGATAATGTGTATGAACAGATCCGAGAACGAAAAGATACAAATAAGTTTGTACAATCTCACCCCATTTCAGTAAGGTAAGTTCAGAAGGAGTGGTCCGTAAACTTGACTAGTCTTTTTACTCTATAGGATCGACATCTAAAAACCAACGCACTGAGCCACTTGCCTTAATGCCATCAATATGCTTATACATTGTGTTGAGCATACGGTGCAGTGCTTGCCTTTCGACAGATTGCAGATAGAGATTAAAGTAATAATAATCGGCTTTTTTCTCAATCACACCGGGTACCGGCCCCCAAATTTCAACGGTTGGCAAATCAATGCTGCGCAGAAGTTGTGCCACTTCATTTAAAAACGACTCGGCTTGCGCTTTGTTTTTTGCATTGGCGCATATCATTGCTTGATGTGAGAATGGAGGTAATTGAGTTTGTTGGCGTTCTTTGAGCAAACTACTTGCGTACTGCGTGTAATGCGCTTGTCGAACGTATTCAAAAATAGGGTGGTTGGGGTAGCGCGTTTGGATGGCAACTTCGCCCTTGTGCTCGCTACGCCCAGCTCTGCCAGAGACTTGAATTAATAATTGTGCTAAATTTTCTGTTGCTCTAAAGTCTAGCGAAAGCAAGCCTACGTCAACATCTAATATGCCGACGAAGGCTAGCTGGGAGAAGTCATGCCCTTTGGCAAGCATTTGTGTGCCGACGATAATGCAAGGCTCACCAGAGTTGATTTTTTCTAAGTGTTGAGCAAAAGCTTTTTTCCTGCGAGTGGTGTCGCGATCGATCCTAATGATATCTGTGTCCGGGAAATATGATTCCAGATTTTCCTCGAGCCTCTCGGTGCCATACCCCAATACTTTGAGGGTTGATTGATTACAAGAAGGGCAAGAGGATTCTGGCATTTGTTCCGCACCGCAATGATGGCATTTAAGGCGGTTAATGTGACGGTGATAAACCATCTGTGCGTCACAATGATTGCATTCCGCCTTCCAGTCGCATTCGGTGCAGTAGAAAACTGGTGCGTAACCACGGCGGTTGATAAAAAGCATCACCTGTTTGTTGTTTTTAAGATGGCGCTTCATTTTGTCTATCAGTGGCAACGATAAAGCTTCAGCGATTTGACTTCTCATGTCAATCAAATTGACTTCTGGCATCACTGTTTCACCGGGGCGTTTACTGAGCACAAGGCGCGTGAGTTTCTTATCCATGACATTTTTTAACGTCTCAAGAGAAGGTGTTGCCGTGCCAAGAATAAGCGGCACATTGGCGAGTTTGGCCCTCATAAAGCTTAAATCTCGGGCGGAATAGCGAAAACTTGATTGTTGTTTGAATGAGCCGTCATGCTCCTCGTCAACTATCACCAGTCCTAAGTTTGGCATAGGTGCAAAAATCGCAGAACGTGTGCCGAGCACAACATTGGCCTCAGCGTTTTTGGCCATCAGGTAGGCATCGGTTTTTTGTGTTTCGTTGAGTTGCGAGTGAATGGCTACTACTTTGCCATCAATGCGTTGTTCAAACCTGGCAATCATTTGTGGTGTTAGGCCAATTTCGGGCACCAAAACCAACACTTGTTTGCCTTGTTTTAATAGGGTCTCAGTTATGCGCAAATAGACTTCGGTTTTGCCACTGCCGGTAACACCATGCAATAAAAAGCCGTTAAAGCTGTCGGCGGAAGCCAAAATTGTTTTAATGGCGTTGTCTTGTTCGCTTGTCGTCTCAAATTCAGCAGGCGAAATTTGATTATCAAATGTACGTATTTTTTTAACCTCGGCAGGTTTTCCTAATCGCAGGTTTTTTGGAATGGCGCTTGCAAGCACCTCACCAATTGGGTGGTGGTAATAGTTGGCCGACCAAAAAAGAAAATCTAGGATGTTTTTGGAAAGTAGTGGCTCGTTGTCGAGCACCTCTTCAACAGACTTGAGTTTGTCAAAGTCACTTTTATCTTTGTGCGAGAGCACTATCCCAACAACTTGTTTTCGCCCAAACGACACTTTAACGCGAGCACCAACGGCCACACTCTCATCGCACAAATAGTCAAATGACTTGTGTAATGGCACAGGGATAGCAACTTCAATGATTGACGACAAAGTGAATTACTTTAGGGATAAAATAAAATCATTTTAGCAATATTAAATTATTATGGTCGTTATTCAGAATATCATTAATGAATCTTTAGTCGATGAAGATGCGCTTAGTAATAATACTCAAAAATTTATGGATGAGTTTGATGTCGGTGACTCTGAATTATTGATTCGAATTGTTTCCCCCGTTGAAATTCAAGTTCTGAACAACGAGTACCGATCTAAAAATCAACCGACCAATGTATTGGCATTCCCGGGAGAGATTCCACCTGAAGTTGAGGAGAAAATTCTAGGCGATGTGGTTATTTGTGCTGACGTTGTGAGGGAAGAAGCAATTGTGGCTGGCAAAGAGTTCTCGGATCACATGACCCATCTAGCCATTCATGGCTTACTACACTTGTTGGGTTACGATCATCACGACATGCCAGAAGCCAGCGAAATGGAAGCACTAGAGATCGGTTTTTTGCAAAAAATTGGAATTAGCAATCCGTATAAATAATCTGAGCTTTATTTGACTTCAGACATCTCGCCAATGCGCTCCATGGCACGTAATTCGCCCTCCACATAGTACATTCTTAGCTTTTTCCGTTCCCACGGCGGAATACTTGCCTCTTGCAGGACTTTTTTAAGGCTTTGCGAGTGGTTTTTACCCTTCAATTTGACTTTTTGCCCTTCTTGGCGAAAGTGAATTGTGAAATTTGACAAATTATTGAGTTCTGCAAAATACGGGCAGTCTCTAATCTGTTGAGGTGCTTTTTTATCAATAAAGTAAAGCTCGCCTTGGAAGCGTCTCAACTCGTAATCATGCCAAGTGACGAGGGATTTTGCATCATCTTTGGCGCTAATGAGGGTTGCGATTTCAGCCATCACCTTTTCACTTGGCGATAAATAATTCAGCTGCTTAAGATGGTGGCGAACCACATTGACCATGCGCGTATCAGTGAGACGCATTAAGCCTTCGGCTTGTAATCTATCATCCTTAATTAGTGTGTGGCTTTCAATATCCATTTCTGCTAATTGACGAATTAAATCAAGCGCATCGGATTGATGTTTGGCGCTTCTGGCGATATTGGCAACCAAGCCTTTAAATATTTTTGCAAGATTTGGCACGTATTCTAAGCGCAATAAGTTTCGGCGAAAGTTAAGGTTGTGATTGCTGTCGTCTTCAATCCAGCCAAGATGATTGCTAATGGCGTATTCTAGAATTTGTTTTCGGGAGAGCGCTAGAAAAGGGCGGTAGAGTTCGTTGTTACCAAGCTGTTTGCTTTTTGGCATTGCGGCTAAACCAGCTACACCACAGCCTCTAAACAGTTGCAATAACAGCGTTTCTGCTTGGTCGTCTTGATGGTGCGCAGTGCACAGTAATTCATTATCTTTTAATTCTGAGGTTAATGAAAGATAGCGCTTTCTACGCGCAATTCCCTCAATATTTGAGGTGTTTTCAATACTAATGTCGACACTTGTAAAGTCAACCTCTAATTTTTTGCACAGCGATTCACAGAAGCTTTGCCACTGATGGCAATACATCGAAAGGTTGTGATTAATATGAACAGCCCTAACTTGTCCAGAGTAATGCTTGCACAAGTAGTGTAAGAGTACAACAGAATCCACGCCACCACTAAGGGCAACGACAATATTTTTGTCGCTTAAATAATTGTCTTTATTCGTTAAATCGTCCAAAGCCGAGGAGTTTAGTGTGACGTTCTCTAAGAAGTTGATCGGTTGGGATCTCGCTCACAACCTTCAACTGTTTTTTAATTGCTTTCTTTAATGAATCGCAGGCCTGTTTGGGGTTGCGGTGGATGCCGCCCAATGGTTCAGGAATAACCTTCTCAACCAGTTTGTTCTTTTTCAGGTGTTTACTTGTCAATTTTAACGATTCGGCAGCAATATTTGCTTTTGATACGTCTTTGTAAAGAATAGAAGCACAACCTTCAGGGGAGATGACAGAGAAGATGCTGTATTCAAACATCATTGTTATGTCAGAAAGGCCAATCGCTAATGCGCCGCCAGAGCCTCCTTCGCCAATGATAATGGAGATAATTGGTGTTTTTAGGGTAGACATCTCGTAGAGATTTCTGGCAATCGCTTCACTTTGTCCGCGCTCTTCAGCGCCAATACCGGGATATGCACCGGGTGTGTCGATAAAGGTGACAATTGGCAATGAGAATTTTTCTGCCATTTTCATTAATCTCAAGGCTTTACGGTAGCCTTCAGGTCTTGCCATGCCAAAGTTATGATAAAGTTTTTCTTTAGTAGAGCGACCTTTTTGTTGACCGATAAATATGAATGAAGTGTTGTCTATTTTGGCAATGCCACCAATCATTGCTTTGTCATCTGCAAACGCACGATCACCATGTAACTCTGTGAATTCATCAAAAATGGCGTCAATATAATCAAGCGTGTAGAGCCTTTTTGGGTGTCTTGCAAGTTGCGAAATTTGCCAATCTGAAAGCGATGAAAATATTTTTTTCGTCAGTGCCTCGCTTTTTGATTTAAGCGCATCTATTTCTTGGGCAATATCGGCATTATCCTTGAGATTTTCAAGGGCTTGGATCTTGCCTTCTAGATCGGCAATAGGTTGTTCAAAATCAAGGTAATCTAAGTTCATTTATATCGCAAAAAAAGTGTTCATAATTAATCGAGATTATAGCAGATGCTATGGCTATAATCTGTCAATGGAATGGCCTATTCTGATCTCTCTTGCCGTGCTGGACTGGAAGTGACGGCCACATCTTGAGAGTAATGAGAGGGTTTGCCATGAGGTCGGTGGACACTGTTGTGCGTTTGTGGTTTATAGGATAAGAGAAGACATGGTTCAATCAGAAAAAACAATGTCGTTGCTGATGGTGTTCGCGATGTTTACTTGGGCGCTCGCAGCCATTGCAGCTAAAACACTCTCTGGCTATATTAGTGAAAACGAAATAGTGGTTTATCGTTATTTCTTTGCTGCTGCTTCAATGGTGCCAATTGTGCTGTTCATGGGTTTGTCATTCAAAATTGATTGGAAAAACTTGGCTTTAGCGCTACTCATTGCGCTGTTTACCATTGCCAATGTCCGATTTTATTTTATGGGTATTGATCTCGGTACAGCAGGCCTTGGTGCCGCACTTGTCACTGTACTTATCCCCATGATTGTGTATTTATTGATGTTGTTTTCTAAGCAAGAGAAGCCGCCATTAAAAGACTGGGCGGCGCTTATTTGGGGTGCTGGCGGTGTAATGCTAATGATGAATATCAGCGAGTTCGGTATTGGTGAACTGCTGACGGGCGCGAATTTGTATTTTGTTATGGCGGCATTTTGTTGGGCTTTAATCAGTGTTAGCGGTGCATGGATGAAAGGCGCCCATGTGTTGACCTTTAGTTTTTATGTGTGCTTGTTTACTTTTTCAATCGATTGGTTCCTGAGTTTTGATACACCTCTTTCCACTTTGCTGGAAATGGATCGATATTTTTGGATCAGTATTTTGACGGTATCCGTACTCAGTACGACAATCGCCAGCACTATTTATTACGTGGGCCTTAGGGTTTTGGGTTCTAAAAAATGTTCAACATATTCGTTGTTGACGCCATTTTTTGCCATCGCTATGGGTGCGCTGTTTTTTGGCGAATCGCTCTCCTTGCAAAATGCAATTGGCACTTTAATGGCTGTTTCAGCTTTGTTCGTATTGCAAAATATAAAAATTAAAGGCATTATGCCTTACAGATAAACATAGAGATACTATGGAATTAAATGGCTTTATTATCCTTTTGATCACTGCTTGGGTATTCGCAGTGACACCAGGCCCCGGCACCTTGGCTTTACTGTCCATCAGTACTTCGCGCGGCTTTAAGCCATCGATGTTTTTCTCTGTGGGCGCGACTCTCGGCGATATGATGTACTTAACATTGGTGATTTTCTCACTCGATGCCATGGCTGAGTATATTGCTCCTGTGATGAGCTTTGTCCGTTATTTTGGCGCTGCTTATTTGATGTATTTGGGAGTTTCTCAATGGCGCTCTGGTGGTATCTCACTTGAAGGAAAACCCAGCAAGCGTTCGAGTGCAAGAGAGTTGGCGACTGGATTTTTAGTATCCGGCACCAACCCGAAAGTGATGATTTTTTATATATCGGTCTTACCTGCCGTGATTGAGCTAACCGAGGTCAGTGTTTTCTATGGCGTGCAAATAATCTCCACTGTGGGTCTGGGTGTCATGCTGGGTTTGGTAGTGATTTCACTATTAGGCAAGCAGCTGAAAATCCTGATTAGCACACCTGGCATGGCCAGGCGTGTCAACCATATTTGTGGCACCGTGATGATTGGCGTTGGTTTAACTTTGGCGTTTGTGTGAAGTCGGATAAGCTCTTTTCTTTCCTCATGGTGTTGGCAATGCTCGCTTGGGCCGGCTCGTTTGTGAGCGCCAAATATTTGGCTGTGTATATCGATGAACACGAATTGGTGACTTATCGTTATCTGATCACCACATTGACGACCTTGCCGGTATTGATGTATTTAAATATTAGCTACAAGATTGATATGCGAAACTTGGCGATTGCAACTATAACCGCCATTTTGTTGGTCGCTTATACTAAGCTGTTTTTTCTAGGCACCAAGATTGGTACTGCAAGCTTGGGTGGGGCGCTGATTACCACATTGATGCCTATTATTGCCTTTGTGATTGTATTGATTTTTAGTAAGAAAAAGCCAGCCTCTAAAGACTGGCTGGCATTATTTATTGGTGCAATAGGTGTTTCAACAATGCTTGAAGTGTGGCGGTTTAACCTAGATGAGATATTCAGTACCGCGACCGTGTTTTTCTTGTGGGCGGCGACCAGTTGGGCGTTTATGTCGGTTGCAGCAGCGCAAAGTAAGCGTGTTAGTCCGATTTTGCTCAGTTTCTACATTTACTTGATAGCTACACTTTTTAATACTATTTTCTTCTATGAGAATGTCAACGGCAGTGTCTTTGATATGGACGGGACGTTCTGGTTGAATATATTGTTAATGTCAATCGCTAGTACAACATTTGCGGCAACGGTGTATGTTGCTGGCATGCAAAGATGGGGCTCCAAGTGTACGGTATTTACTTTCCTAGTGCCATTTTTTGTGATTATTCTTGGTGCTGTTTTCTTAGGCGAGGCGATTCAGTTGTCGACGATATTGGGAGCGATGTTGACGATCAGCGCTTTGATGTTGATTAACAATATTTCGTTAAAGAGGTTAAGAGGTTAAACTAACTCACCGCTTCGATGTCGCGCTCATTCAAGTCTTGCATGATGGCAACACGCATATCGTTGGTAAAATCAAACCAATCAAAGATTTCATTCATGTGGCGCTTGCAACCCACACAATAGTTGTTTTTGTTGTACTTACAGATACTGATGCAAGGGCTTACAATTTTTTTTAGTCGGTCCGTTTCGTTCATTTCTGTGATTATAGATGACAATAGCGCAAAAACAATGAAACACACCGTGATTTTTTTCGATGTTATCGTATGAGTTTTTTAATACTTGGTGTATAAAGCTAACTCTTGAAGCGCTGAAGTTCTGAGGCATTCTCACCTAGAGCAGTACAATGTTGACCTTTAATTGCGGCCAACACCGGTAAAGCAGGTAAAGAATATTTTATCGGGATCAACTAGCATGCAGATGAATAATCGTCTAAGATGCTAATCTTGCGCTATACAAGCTGAAAAAAGTAAGATGGACAATAAAAATTACGACGCAATTATTATTGGTGCCGGTATTATTGGTGCAGCAACTGGCTATGAGTTGGCCAAAAAAGGCAGGCGCACATTAAATATCGATATGTTGCCAGCCGCAGGTTACGGCTCGACATCAAATTCTTGTGCGATTATTCGCCTCTACTACTCAACACTTGATGGTTGTGCGATGGCCTATGAAGGCTACAGTTATTGGAAAGATTGGCAGGAGTATTTGCAGGCGCCGGATGACGAGGAGTTGGCAAAATTTCATGAATGCGGCACACTGTTGATGAAGACCCAGCTAAACAATGGTTTAAAAAAACAAATGGTGCAACTTGATGCGCTCGACATTCCTTATGAGCACTGGTCGGCAGAAGATATTATTGCTCGCTATCCCTTTTACGACATGGCAAACTTCCACCCCGCAAAACCACTTGAAGACGAGGGCTTTGGAAAACCAACAGGTGGCAGAGTGCAAGGTGCTATTTTTTGCCCACAAGGCGGGTATATTTCTGACCCTCAATTTGCAACGCGTAACCTGCAATTAGCGGCAGAGCGTGTTGGCGGTGAGTTCTTGTTTAACTCGCGAGTGGCTGAAATCCCTGCTGAGGATGGTGTTGTGCAAGGCGTTGTACTGGAAGACGGTACACGGATTAATGCACCGGTAGTGATTAATATAGCAGGCCCACACTCGCAAAAAATAAATGCGTTGGTCGGTGCTGAGGCTGATATGAAAATTACCACTCGAGCCTTAAGACAGGAGGTAGCACACGTACCAGCACCAAAAGGTGTCGATTATTCTGTTTTTGCGACGGTCGTTTCTGACAGTGATATCGCAGTGTATTCTCGACCTGAGATTGGCTCCAATATATTAATTGGTAGTGAAGATCCAGAATGTGATAGGCATGTTTTTGTCGATCCAGATAATTACGATAAAAACTTTACTGACCAATGGACTGTTCAAGCCATGCGCATGGGTCAGCGCATACCAACATTAGGCGTGCCAAGCAAGCCGATGGGTTGTGTTGATCTTTATGATGTCACTGAAGATTGGCTGCCGATTTATGACAAATCGTGCATTGATGGATATTATATGGCTTGTGGTAGTAGTGGCAATCAGTTTAAAAATGCAGCTGTCGCAGCTAAAGCTATGATTGGATTAATTGAGCATTGTGAAGCTGGCGGTGATCATGATAATCAACCATTTCAATACCACCTTGAGACCATTGATCATAAAATTAATATGGGAACATTCTCTCGTTTGAGGGAAATAAACCAAGACAGTAGTTTTTCAGTATTGGGCTAATATTTACAAGGGGTTAACTTGAAAGAAGCATATCAGGTAGTTGTGATTGGTGGTGGAATTGTTGGTGCTTCTGTTTTGTACCACTTAACAAAGTTCGGGTGGACTAATGTGCTGATGGTCGAGCGTGCTGAACTTACTTCTGGTTCGACTTGGCATGCTGCCGCTGATTATCATGGTTTTAATGCAGATCCCAATGTTGCAGCGCTGCAGGCCTATACCATAGAGCTTTATGAAGAAATTGAGAAAGAGAGTGGTCACAGTTGCGGCAAGCATAAAACCGGCGGTGTGATGATTGCAAGCAATCCAGAGCGATGGGAGGCGGTTAAAACCTTCCATGCAACCCTTCGTGCCATGGGTATTGAAAGAGCCAAGCTAATTACCCCTGAAGAGGTTGAGATTCTCACAAAAGGACTGATAGTGACTAAAGATGTGCTTGGCGGGCTCTACAACCCTGAACAGGGTCACGTAGACCCAAGTGGAACAACGAATGCTTACGTTGGTGCTGCAAAGAGCCGTGGCGCAGAGGTGGTGACACATAATCGTGTTCTTGAACTCAATCAAAGAGAGGATGATAGTTGGGATGTAGTCACCGAAAAAGGCACAATTAACACTCAACATATTGTCAATGCAGGGGGGCTTTGGGCCAAGCAAGTTGGTCAAATGGTAGGGGTCGATCTGCCGGTCATGCCTTATGAGCATCATTACCTGGTCACCGAAAAAGTGGACCAGATTAAAGCGCTTGATGAGGAGCTTCCAACGATTGTTGATCCAGATGCACTAACCTACATGCGCCAAGAAGGCCAAGGCTTGTTGCTGGGAATCTACGAAACCAACCCTAAGCCGTGGAATATTGAAGGCGTCCCTTGGGATTATGGCTTGGACCTTATACCTGAAGACATTGAGCGCATAGGTGATGAGTTGGCAGTAAGTTTTGAGCGCGTTCCTGCGCTGGGCGAGGCAGGCATTAAACGCTGGGTAAACGGCGGCTTTACTTTTTCGCCCGATGGTAACCCTTTGGTAGGCCCTGTTGGCCCAAAAGGCTTCTGGTTGGCTTGCGGTGTTATGGCCGGCTTTTCCCAAGCTGGCGGGGTTGGAAAATCGTTAGCTGAGTGGATGATCCACGGTACAACCGAGCAGGATATTTTTGCCATGGATATTGCGCGATTTGGCTCATACTGTAGTAATACCGAATACCTGCGAGAAACCTCGAGTCAGTTCTACGCACGTCGTTTTACCATCACTTATCCAAATGAACAATTGCCTGCAGGTCGCCCTTACAAAACATCGGGTGCTTATGCAGATATGACAGCCGCAGGAGCGCGCTGGGGCAATAATTGGGGTATGGAAATGCCGTTGTATTTTGCACCGACAAAAGAGTTTGTTGAAACCGGTACTTTGCATCGCTCTGAAGCTTTTGGTGTTGTTGCCAAAGAGTGTGAGGCGGTGGCAAGCGCTGCAGGGTTGATGGATATTAGCGCTTATTCGCGTTATGAAATCAGTGGTGAGGGCGCTAGAGTCTGGTTGGATAATTTACTGGCCTGTGAAATACCCGACGCCGGTAAAGTGAAGCTGGCACCGATGCTGGCAGAGGATGGCCGCCTAAAGGGTGACTTGACCTGCCTGAATTGGGGTGATGGGAGCTATTGGTTAATGGGCTCGTACTATCTTCGTGCATTTCATATGCGCTGGTTTAATGACCATCTTGTTGAAGGCGTTTGTGTCAATGATATTTCAGATACTACTGGCGGTTACACTTTAAGTGGGCCTAACGCCCGTAATATTCTCTTTCAGTTAACATCTAAGGATGTTGCCCAATACCAAATGATGTCATGCTTTCACCTTGAGTTAGATATCTATAAGCTGAAGTTGGCCAGAATGTCGCTCTCGGGCGAGCTTGCTTATGAAATTAATTGTCACCCCAGTGAGCATGCCTTACTGAGAAAAATGCTGTTGCAGGCGGGCGAGAATTTTGGTTTAAAAGAAATTGGTTCGAACGCTGTTTTGTCCATGCGTTTAGAGAAGAGTATTGGTATTTGGTCTCGTGAATTTACCCAAGGCTATACACCGGAAATGACTGGTTTTGATCGTTGGATTGCCTGGGACAAGGGTGATTTTATTGGTCGTGAAGCAGCGCGGAGTGCGCCCGAGTCGAAACGGCTATTGTGCATGCTTGAGGTGGATGCTGATAATTCGGATGCTCACGGCTTTGAGCCAGTTTTGAGTCATGATGTTGTTGTGGGAATGACTACCTCAGGTGGATACGGGCACCGCCTGCAAAAGAGTTTTGCCATGGCCATGATTGACAGAGCTTACTCAGAAATTAATACTGAATTAAAGGTTTATATTGCTGGCGTTGAGAGGAATGCCGCCGTTATACCGATGTCACCTTACAACCCTAAAGGGGATAAAATGCGTACCTAGTTGTGTCACTTAGCAGAGTAAAATACGCGACTTTACCAAAACCACATATTTTATGAGTTTTTCGACACTCGGATTATCAAAGCAAATTCTTGAAGCTATTGAAGCTAAAGGCTACTCCGAACCTTCGCCTATCCAAAAAAAATCCATCCCCATTGTATTAGACGGAAAGGATTTAATGGCAGCAGCACAAACCGGCACAGGAAAAACAGCCGGTTTTACTTTGCCGATCTTAGAAAGACTTTCAGATGGAAAGAGGCCTTCTTCAAATCAAGTGCGGGCGCTGATATTAACGCCAACTCGTGAGCTTGCTGCTCAAATCCATGATAGTGTGAAAACTTACGGCAAGAATCTACCATTGCGCTCAACCGTGGTATTTGGCGGCGTGGGCATTAATCCACAAATGCAGAAACTGCGCAAAGGCATTGATATTCTGGTGGCAACACCAGGTCGACTACTGGATTTGTATTCTCAGAACGCCGTGCATTTTGATGAGCTGGAGGTGTTGGTTCTTGATGAGGCGGATCGCATGCTTGACATGGGCTTTATTCATGATATCAAGCGCATTATCAAATTACTGCCGAAAAAGCGCCAAACATTAATGTTCTCAGCGACTTTTTCTGAGGATATTCGCAAGCTTGCTAAGGGTTTGGTTCATGATCCTATCGAGATTTCCGTTACTCCGCGAAATACCACTGTTGAGGCAATCAAGCATTGGATTTGCCCGGTGGACAAATCAAGAAAAACGGCATTGTTGACGCATTTAATCAATCAAGGCGATTGGCAGCAAGTGTTGGTGTTTAGCAGAACTAAGCACGGCGCCAATAGAATTGCCACAAGTCTAGAAAAGAAAAACATCACCGCTACAGCGATTCACGGTAATAAAAGCCAAGGTGCTCGTACTCGTGCATTGTCGGACTTTAAAGCTGGCAAAGTGAGGGTGTTGGTAGCGACAGACATTGCTGCGCGAGGTATTGATATTGATCAACTACCGCACGTAATTAATTTTGACCTGCCGAATGTGCCAGAGGATTATGTTCATAGGATTGGCCGTACAGGTCGCGCAGGTAGATTGGGCGAGGCTATCTCGCTAGTTAGTGCTGATGAGGCGAAACAATTGTTTGATATTGAGCGCCTTATCCAAAAACATCTTGAGCGTGAATTGGTTGAAGACTTTTGGCCAAAGCACGATGTACCCAATTCTCCAGAGTTGCGCCCAAACAAGGATAAGCGACCGAAAAAACCTAAACAACACAATAACTCCAGTCACAATAGGCACGAAGGACGCAAGGATGAGCAGACTAGAAGCAGAAAGCCTAAGCGTCGCGTTTTTTCAGCTAAAAAACCCAATAGAAAACCAAAGCCTCAAGCTTAGATTTTAAGAGCGTAATTTCTCGCTGCTAGGGTCGTAAGCCGCATCCATTGAGACGTGGCATTTACGCGAGCCTAGCGAGGTGTCCACGGTGAGCGCTAGGCCCTCTTGGCAATGCTCCGGTTTTAGGTAGGCAAAAGCAATAGAGTGGCCGACACGATGACCGTAAGCGCCACTGGTGATAATGCCAGTGAGCTGGCTGTCGACAAATACCGCCTCGTTGCCGAAGCACTCTGCACTCACTTGGTCGTCAAAAACAAGATAAGCAAGCTGCAACTTAACACCATCGGTTTGGCGAGCTCGAATATTGTCGGCGCCAATAAAGTCTCGGCTTAAATCTAGGAATCGATCCATGCCCGCTTCAAGTGCAGAAATTTCCTCGGTAAATTCGCCACCATAAGCGCGGTACATTTTTTCCAGTCGCATCGAGTTAAAGGCTTGTCCGCCAAAATCCGTTAGCCCAAGTGGCTCACCAGCTTCAAATAGGGATTCGTAAATAGAAATGAGTTGCCCGCTAGGCACGTGAAGCTCCCAGCCTAATTCTCCCGCATAAGAAACACGCATGGCAAACACTTGAGCAGAGTCGATTTGGATTGTTTTACAGCTGAGCCAGCTAAAGCCACTATTGCTTAGATCTTCATTTGTGCGTTGTGAGAGAATTTCTCTGGCTTTAGGTCCCGTTAAAAGCACACCGCCCCAATCCTCAGTAAGGTCTTCAATGGCAATATTGTAGTCATCACTATGCCATTCTAGCCACTGATAATCTTTAACTTGCGAGCCGATTGCGCCCATTAATAAAAACTCATTTTCACTAAGTCGACTAATCGTTTGCTCGGCCATTATGCCGCCATTTGGCGCGTGGAAAAGCGTGAGGCCGATACGCCCATCTTTACCAGGCAGTTTGTTGCATGAGAGATTATCTAAAAACGCAAAGGCATCTTTGCCGGTAATCCTGAATTTTGCTGTACCGCTGATATCCGTTATGCCGCAATAGTTTTTTACCGCATTGCACTCAAGCGCAACGATGTCGTGTGCCTCACTGTGCGCCCAAGTGTGAGTTTCTTCTCTGACGTCGCCCGTGGCAAACCATGTGGGTTTTTCAAAGCCGGTATTGACGATATGAACTGCACCTTTTTGTGCCAAAACAGTATGCAAGGCACTCACTCTTATTGGGCGGCCGTGCGGGCGATTTTCATTGGGTACGCCCATTGAATACATTCTTTCGTACGATTCGATTGCTCGGGTTGTGCAATATTTCTGACCCGCCCATCGATCAAAGCGACGCGAGTCTAATGAAGCCATATTGAGTTCGGTTTGGCCGTGAATCATCCACTGTGCTAAATATTTACCGATACCGCCTTGGGCGATGCCGATACTGGCACCACATAAATTCCAGAAGTTGCGCAGCCCACTAACAGGGCCAACCAATAAGTTGTCATCTGGGGTGTGTGTGATCAAGCCGTTGATGACCGTGCTAATGCCCACTTCTTGAAATCCAGGGACAATTTCCATGCAGCGCTCAAGCCAAGGCATTAAGCGCTCTAAATCGCCTTCAAATAATTCTCTATCGAATGACCAGTCGAGTCCGCTGAGTGCCCAAGGTTTTGAGCCTCTTGTTTCATAAGGGCCAATCAAAAATCCATTGCCTTCTTGGCGAATGTAGGACGCTGCTCGCGAATCACGAGTGACTGGCAGCTCTTTGGTGAGCTTGGCAATTTCTGGGTGATTTTCGGTGATCAGGTATTGGTGTTGGAGATTAACCAGTGGCACATAAGCGCCAACCATCTCAGCTACTTGAGGTGAGAAACAGCCGCCGGCATTAACGACGTGCTGGGCAGTAATATTGCCCAATTCGGTGACCACTTCATATTCACCCGAAGGCAAAATGTTAATGTCTGTAACGCGGTTAAAAGAGGATACTTCGGCGCCATTCTTTTTGGCCAATTGAGCCAATTGAGTAACAACCGTAGTCGGATCGACGTGGCCATCGTTAGGTGTGTAAAGAATGCAGCGCGCATTATCGAAAGTCATCATTGGGTTGATTTTGGCGGCTTGTTCTTTTGAGACAAAGTGCATTTCACAGCCAATGTGGTTGGCGCGGCTAATAATGTTTCTAAACCACTGCTCTTCAGCCTCGGTGTAGCCTACACGCAGCGACCCTGTTTTGTGAAATGAAGAAGGCAAGCCTGTCTTCTTCGGCAAGATTTCGTCATAAAGTTTGATCGTATATTCGTGAATAATAGAGAGTGTATGGTTGCCGTTAAAATTTGGGCAAAGGCCTGCAGCATGCCAAGTGGAGCCACTGGTAAGCTCACCTTTTTCAATCAATACAACATCATTCCAGCCCTCCTCACAAAGGTGATACATAAGGTTTACACCCAGTGAGCCTCCGCCAATAATGACAACTTGTGCATGTGTTTTCATCTTAGTTTATTCCTCTAATGGGCTTCTGCCAATGTCTTTTCGACTTAGCTTGATGTCAAATTTTTTGCGTAACTCTCTGTCCACATCATCACTGATGTGATCTGGAAAATGAGTCGCTAGTATTTCTTTCTTTTTTGCGATTGCTGTTTCCAAGATAACGGGTTTTCCCATATCAGCCCAATCGTTAGGAGAGTCTCTATTGCTGAGCTCTGGATAGATATATTCGCTTTGCATGACGCTGATGGTTTGGTCGGAGCCAAGATAATGAGCTTTGTTATTCAAACATACATCTTTAATGGTTTCAAAACAAAGCGCTTCTTCACTTTCATCACTGAGACCTTTGGTCATTCTCATCGATGCACCCAATAAATCATTATCTAGCAATAAACTTTCGGGACAAGTACCCAAAAGGCTTGCATACATACCCGCAGATTCGTAAACA
>JBBWVR010000114.1:0-6203 GCA_050256315.1 Gammaproteobacteria bacterium
TTCATACGATCTTGTTTTAATTAATGCAGGTTTTCAAGTTGACAGGGTTACATGATATGAGCCGAACTTTCTAATGTTGAGCACACCATTCTCAAGCAATAAATACTGCCCCTTTATTCCGTGTAAAACACCCGATACCACAGGTGTCTTGTCAAAGTTTAAGGAGCTAATCTTGCTGGGGTATTGTAGCACAGGGTAGTCAATATTCACGACGTCGTTATTAAGGCGAGTGGCGTCAAGCTCGTCTATCAATTCTGGGATTTCTTCCAGCAGGGTGTTTTTGGCCTTGACTAAATCAATGCTCTCGGTTTCATTTTTCAGCATTTTGCGCCAATTTGTTTTGTCACTGACGTGCGCTTTTAGCGCGACTTCTACTCGTCCTGACTCCAATCGAGTGCTCACCTCAAGTATAGGTATTGCAGCGATTGCACCCTGATCAATCCAGCGACCAGGCATATTGGTTTTTCTGGTAATGCCGACTTTAAGTCCTGAAGAGTTGGCGAGGTAGATAATATGTGGTGCAAAACAGTGCGCCTCGCCCCATGCGGGCTCACGGCAGGTGCCGAGATGAAAATGGCAAGTCTCTGGCCTCATAATGCATAGGTCGCACCTTGCTAAAGATCGCGCACAAGGAAAACAGAAGCCTTGAGAGTAGCTTTTAGGTGTCACTCTGCCGCAGTTAGAGCACTGTATAGTTTGATTAAAGGTAAGCTCGATGTGTTGTCCAACAAGCGAATTCATCTCAACAATCTGATTGTCAAAGGTAAGCTGATATTGTGCCGCATCGCCCAAAAGCGATGTTTCCATTTTTTCTATATGGCCACTTAGGAGCATAAAATAAATTTCACTTCTTGGTACTTTGCTGCAGTTTTTTTCAGAATTTCGTTAGGTAGAGTGGGCGCTGGCGGTGTTTTCCCCCAATCAAGTGTTTCTAGGTAGTCTCTAATAATTTGCTTGTCGTAACTTTTTGGACTGTGGCCAGCCTGATAACTGTCTTTTGCCCAAAATCTTGACGAATCAGGCGTTAGCACCTCATCCATTAGCGTCAACTGACCGGCCTCGTCGAGGCCAAATTCAAACTTGGTGTCGGCAATGATGATGCCGCGAGCAAGTGCGTGTTCTGCAGCGAATTGATAAATGCTTAAACTAACTTCTTTCACTCGATTGGCCAGTTCAGATCCGAGCATACTCTCGGTCTCTTCAAAAGAAATGTTAACATCGTGTTCGCCAACCGCGGCCTTAGAAGATGGCGTATAAAGAGGTGAGTCCAGTTGTTGAGCCAGTTGTAGGCCGCCAGGTAGTTTAATATTGCAAACCGAGCCCGTAGCTTGGTACTCCTTCCAGCCGGAGCCAATCAGATAGCCTCTGACAACAGCTTCAACCGCTATTGGGCGTAGTTTTTTAACCACAATAGCGCGACCTTTAAGTTGCTCTGCCTCATTTTTGGAAAGTACGTCTTCGAGAGCAATACCTGTCAAATGGTTGGGAATAATGTGTTCGGTTTTGTCAAACCAATAATTAGCAACCGACGTTAAAACCGCACCTTTTTGTGGAATCGGCTGATCAAAAACCACATCAAAGGCTGAAAGGCGATCGGTGGTGACAATGAGCATTGTTGACTCATCGATAGCAAAAATATCTCTCACTTTTCCGCGATGTAAGAGCGGCAGGCTAATCGAGGCTTGAAGAAGTGTTTGCATAATGATTCATGTGAAACATAAAGCTTTTATTTTAATCGAATGCAACTTTAATATCGCCCCGTTCAGGGTGTGGATCACACAAATTGTGGTGTTATTTTATGCCCAGCTGCGCAAGCAGACTTTTGGCCTTACTTTTAAACACACTAAGTGTATTGGCTGGAATGCTTAATTGCCTTGGTAGACTAACTTTTTCAGCGTCTTGATGAACACCATTAATACGAATCTCATAATGAAGGTGTGGTCCGGTTGCGAGTCCGGTGCTGCCTACGTAGCCAACCAGTTGACCCTTTTTAATTTTCTGGGAAGTTTTTAATCCTTTGGCAAATTTGGACAGGTGGGCATAAAGCGTTACAACCTCAGTGCCGTGACTTAGGTAGACCACATTGCCATAGCCACGAACGACAGCGACATGTTTAACCGTGCCTTTAGCGGTGGCATAAACTGGCCTACCCTTGGGTGCGGCAAAATCTGTACCCTTGTGCGAGCGGTATTTTTTGAGCACTGGATGCCAGCGACTTTTGGTGAAACGGGAGCTGATTCGATCGTATTTTTTCAGCGCTGAAAACTCAAAAGTATCGTTGAGCGTTTTGCCGTTAATATCATGATAACTCTTACCGCTGGCCGAGCTTGTGTAGGCAAAAAGTGCAATGGTTTTGCGTGCGCCAACATAAATCATGGCGCTGGGCGTTTTGTCGCCACTCCAAGCCAGTATAAACTTATCGCCCTTTTGCAGGTCACGACTAAAGTCCATTACCCATGTAAAGTTTGTAATGATTAGGTCAATCACTTCTGGCTCAATGCCGGCTTTTTTTCCGTCGTAGTTGAGCGACTTGCTAATCACAATTGTTGAGTGTGTTAGCGGCTCAGTTGACTGAATATTGACACTGACAAAGCGGAACTTTTGCTTGTTATAGGTGATTAACAGTGGGTTGGCGTTTAGTGGCTGAAAGACAATTTTTTTCAGGCCGTGATTGTCGTCAAGGATAATTTTGAACTTGTCGCCGGGGGCGATGCGACTTAGGCGAGTGGCACGTTCGTCCGCCTTCATCATTTTACTTAACAGTTCGCCCTTCAGTCCAACTCCAAAGAAAAACTTATAGAAAACATCACCACGAGACACCTCAAAATGAAATTCATGCTCGCCGTGGGCGTGGCTTGGTAAAGCGTATAACGCACTGAGACCGCCCAGTAAGGTCAGCAGCAGAACACGTAAAAAGCTTTTGTTTATTTTAGGCACAAGTTGCTTCGATGATGGATCTGGCCACCTGTCTTGAAAGTTGGTCATTTTCCATGGCGTCGTTAAGCGTGTCAAGCGAGACAACTGGCACCGCTTCAAGTGTTTTTTCAAGGGTACTGCTAATCTCTAAAAAACCGATTTTGTTATTTAAGAAAGCATCGACCGCTATTTCGTTGGCGGCATTTAATGTGCCCGCGGCGCTTTGCCCGATTTGTAGTGCTTCGTACGCGAGACGCAGACAAGAAAATGCATCCAAGTCTGGCGGATAAAATTGCAGTGATTTTTGTTGGGTGAGGTCAAGCATATCCACCCCGGAGTTGTGTCGTTCGGGGTGCGAGAGCGCGTACGATATTGCTGTGCGCATATCAGGAAGCCCTAACTGTGAGAGCACGCTGCCATCATCAAAATAAGCAAAAGAATGAATAATGCTTTGTGGGTGAACCACAACATCTATGTTCTCGTGCGAGAGGCCGAATAAGAAATGCGCCTCAATCACTTCGAGCCCTTTGTTCATCATAGTTGCTGAATCAACAGAAATTTTTCGACCCATGGACCAATTGGGGTGGGCACAGGCCTCGTCCGGCGTTATGCTAGCCAGCTTTGTAAGTGGCACACCTAAGAAGGGTCCACCAGAAGCGGTGAGCTGAATTTTACTAAGCCCCTTGGTGCCGCCTTGCAGGCATTGAAAAATAGCACTATGTTCAGAGTCGACAGGAATGAGCTCGGCGCCAGAACGCTTGACTGCGTCCATTAGCAAGTCACCGGCCAATACTAATGATTCTTTGTTGGCCAGCATAATTCGCTTGCCGGCGTGGGCCGCAGCGAGCGTGGAGGCCATGCCAGCGGCACCAACAATGGCGGCCATTAGGTAGTCAGTTTGCTCATGGGCGGCTAACTCTGTCAAGGCAGCCTCACCACTTAAAACAATTGTTTCAGAGTTTAAGGCGTTTTGTAGTTGTTCGGCGGCATCGACGTCTACCATTATTGCGTAGTGCGGTTTGTGCTCATGACAAAGTTCCAGCATTTTTTGCCAATTTGTATTGGCACTTAATGTGAAAATTTGGTACTTATCAGGGTGAAGACTCACCACATTCAGCGTACTAAGGCCAATTGAGCCGGTGGCCCCTAGGATGGTAATATTTTTCATATGAGCAGCTCGTAGGCCAGATAAAAGATTGGCGCGGCAGCTGTCAAACTGTCAATTCTGTCGAAAACGCCACCATGCCCTGGCAGCAGGTTGCTACTGTCTTTGATATTTGAAATTCGCTTGTAAAGACTTTCAAACAAATCACCAACAATAGACGCGATAGCCACAAGTAGCGCTAAAACAGCGAAAGTTAAATACTGGTCGCTTGTTGTGTTTTCAAGCAGAAAGCCAACATAGAGCATCATCACGCCAATTGTGGTGACAATACCGCCGACAGCGCCTTCAACTGTTTTTCCTGGACTAACTCGAACACACAACTTGTGTTTGCCGATGGCTTTGCCAATGAAAAAGGCACCACTGTCTGCTGACCAAATGAGCACCAACAACAAAACCACCAGCTCGTTGCTTTTGTTTTGCATTGCTACGAGCGCAGCGAGCATTGGTACAAAAATGAAAAAACCGTTTGCCAGTCGAACAGCCCAGCTCGAATACCAGCAGCAAGAGTATTTTGGGTAAAGCAAAATCCAGACAATATTGAACAACCACCATACTGCCGAGACGAGCAGTAAAGGCATTAACAACGATTCACAAAAAGCGCTAGAAAATGCCACCAAAGTAACTACTGTGCTATAAAGTGCTTTTAGAGGTGTCCGCTTAATTTGGATAAGTTGTGAGTATTCCCAAGCGCCAAGCGCCACAACGAGCGCCAAGGCAAGACTGAATAAGTTGTTGTCAAGCTTTAGCGTGCCCAGCACAACCAAAGGCACCAACACAGCCGCTGTTGCAAAACGTTTAATGAGCATTAGTTTTCATTCTTTCATGCGCCAAAGCGACGATCACGCGAGTGAAAGTCAAGAATCGCCTCGTCAAGCTCCTCAGGACCAAAGTCCGGCCACAGTGTTTTGGTAAAAAACAATTCGCTGTAGGCAATATCCCAAAGCAGAAAGTTGCTAATTCTGACTTCGCCACTGGTGCGAATTAATAGGTCAACCTTTGGCAAGTCAGCAAGGGCGGTGTATTTTCCAAAAACGTCGACATCAATATCTTTGGCTTGTAATTGACCTTCAGAGGCTAGTGTGGCAATTTTTTTTGCCGCTTGGCCAATGTCCCATTGGCCGCCGTAATTGGCAGCAATGACAAGGTTTAAGCCGGTATTATGGCTTAGAAGCTGCTCTGCATCATTAGCGAGCGCTTGAATTTCTGCGGTGAAGACAGACATATCGCCAATAATTTTTAAGCGAATATTGTTGTCGTTTAGTTTTTTTGTTTCCTGTTTTAACACAGCAAGAAACAGTTTAAATAATAACCCCACCTCTTCTGATGAGCGCTTCATGTTTTCGCTACTAAAGGCAAATAAAGTCAAGCTGTCAATACCGATTTTGGCGCAATGTTTGACAATTTCGCGCACTGTTTGCACGCCCTTCTGATGGCCGTGCGCTCTCGGCAAGTGCTTTGCTTTTGCCCAGCGGCCATTGCCGTCCATGATGATGGCAATATGCTTTGGTGCTGAATTGGTATTCAGAGGTGCTTGGTCTTCTGAGCTCATGATGCGCAATTATACCTATTAGCTGGGTTTTGCTACGACGCCATGCTGTTTTCTCGCCTCCGTGGGTATAATGTTGCCCCATGAGTTTAGCAAAGCGCATTATTCCTTGTTTAGATGTCCGTGATGGTCGTGTTGTCGAAGGCGTTCACCTCATCTCCCAAGAATTTCACACGCGTCCGGCAGACCATGAAACAGATTATGAACGATTTTCATAGGAGCCCGGATCTCTGGAAAGGTACCAGTGTGCTCTCCATTGGTGACGGCCGAATCCGCCAGATTCTGCCGATGACAACCAAAATCACTGAGGGCGACATCAAGCGGGCGTTGACCCGGTTAAGTGGTCTTTACGCCCATGCCGGCAGCCTGAGCTGGCGCGACTTGAAAAAACTATCCGACTTCATCAAACACTCCCGGCAGGTGGGAGAGGCCGGTGCGGATCTATTGGTGATTGCGCCCAAGAATCTCGCCATGGATGAGAAGCTCAACCTCTACGACGCGGGCGGTGATGGTGTGATGGACGCTTTTCGACAAAACAATCTGAGACTTCGTCTCGTCGAAGTAGGTTTTAGTGAA
>JBBWVR010000115.1:0-8475 GCA_050256315.1 Gammaproteobacteria bacterium
GGCGTTAAGCAAAAAGAGGCGCTGAAAAAACTCCGTGGTCAAAGCGACATTCTAACAATGACCGCTACGCCAATTCCGCGCACCCTTAATATGGCACTTGGCTCTTTGCGCGAGATGTCGATTATTGCTACACCGCCCGCCAAACGCAGCGCCATTCAAACCTTTGTTGACGAATGGGATGATGACACCATCGCCGAGGCTTGCTCGCGTGAGCTCCACCGTGGTGGGCAAATATTCGTACTGCATAACGATATTGACTCTATTGACAATATGGCAGAAACGTTGAAAAATCTAATGCCAAATATCAAGGTGCGCATTGCTCACGGGCAAATGCCGAGCAAAGAGCTTGAGCAAATTATGGCAGATTTTTACCACCAGCGCTTCCAAGTGCTGGTCTGCACCACCATTATTGAAACTGGTATTGATATCCCTTCTGCCAATACTATTATTATTAACAACGCACAAAACTTTGGCCTCGCGCAACTGCATCAACTGCGCGGTCGTGTCGGGCGTTCGCACCACAAAGCCTATGCTTATTTGGTTATCAAGTCGCATCAATCACTCACCAAGGATGCGAAAAAGCGCCTGGATGCGATTGCCTCACTGGAAGAATTAGGCGCCGGCTTTATGCTCGCCAATCACGATCTTGAGATTCGTGGTGCAGGTGATCTATTGGGTGAAAACCAAAGTGGCAAGATTTCAGAAATCGGCTTTAACCTTTATCACGATCTACTGCGACGCACCATTCGTGCCATCAAAAGTGGCAAGAAACTTAACATTGAAGACACAATCAACGAACAAATCGAGATTAATATTGGTATTGCTTGCATTATCCCGCAAACTTACCTTGATGACGTTCATGAGCGCTTGGTGCTTTATAAACGCATAGCGAGCGCTAAGAATGAAGACGAACTAAAAGACCTACAGATTGAGATGATTGATCGCTTTGGCCTTTTGCCAGAGCAGACAAAAAATTTATTTGCCTCGACTTCGTTGAAATTTATTTGCGAAAAAATCGGAGTCGATAAAATTATCATCTTTGATGATAAGGCTGAGATCAGTTTAGGCGTTAATCACATCATTGAGCCAATCAAAATCATCAATCTTATTCAAAAAGAGGTGAAAACCTACCAATTAAAGGGACAAAACACCCTTGTGTTCAACGCGGAGATGGCTGAAGACAGCTCCAGAATCACTTCAGTGGAAAATTTTCTAAAAAATCTAAACGGGGATTATTAAGCACTTTAAGCCGCCTCTAGTCACCCTTTTAGCTTTGCCATAAAAGCCTTAGTCATAAGAATAAACATAAAGAAAACAATAAAGGTACCACTCAAGGTGCCACTGAAATAAGCACCAAGGTGTTCAAATAAATGATAATTCTCAGTCAAACGCAAACTCTGCATGACAAGAACCATTGCCAGTGAGCACATGATTGAAGTGAGAGCACAAAGGGCGATTAGGTGCGCAGTAATCATACGCGAGTCAGCATAGAACTGATCCCACTTAAACCGATGTAAAAACAGCAAAGCAAGATAGGGTATTGTTGATTCTAGCAGTGCAAAAATCACTCTAATACTGTCATGGATATCGTCATAGGGCAGAAACAGCATATTAGAGCCAATTGAGCCAAGCAAAATACCAGGAAGAACCCAATAACCAAACAGCAAAACCAAGGCTAATCGAGTGCCTGTTTTAAGATCAACAAGGCCAACATACTCTGGTGCAATTAAATCAATAGAAGTACTCGCCGCACCGGCCAGAAAAATACCTGCAATTGCGCACATATTGATACTAAAAAATTTAGTATAGTGTAGCTCAGTCCTAGTAAGGATGTTCATCTATTAGTCGGTGGTATGCTGTATGAAGTATTGCCTAAAAGCTTGCATGATAAAAATCGCCAAAGTAAAAAACACGAGCGTTCCAAACAAGTTGCTCAGCAAAACAGAACCGATATATTCGGAATAATTAAAATCCTTGTCTAGCTGATCAAATTGCACAAGTACAATCAAACGACTTGTCGCCGAGAGCAGAGCGGTCAGTATGCATAAAAACAACACATGAGGATAATAAAAACTTTCTTTGGTATAAAAGTTACTAAGTTTAAAGTAATGCATCATCAACAAAGCAATCAGTGCAGAAAAAGCCCCCGCTGACTCTTCAAGCACCTTGACATTTATACTCTCACCCGGCTCAATAAAGGCGACACCGACCAAAAGCGAACCCACTAACGTCCCTGGAAAGCATATCAATCCAAAGATAAGTAACATGCCGAGTCTAGCACCGGTCGGCAGATCGAATATATTATGAAGCCAGACAAAGCTGTTTTCTAGTGAAACAGTAGCAGCGCCAAAAACAAATACCGCCAACACGGCAGCAGAATTGCACAACAGCCATTTATTAATATTCACGACGCACCATTCCCACAACAATTCTCATAATCATACTCTGTTTGTTTATTACTTCCTCTGTTTAGAACTTGCACCTACTCTCTCCTTATATTAATAATTCGTCTTGTATCGGTTGTTAAATGTTTAATATCAACTATTAATATGTCACTATACACAGGTCAATCTTATAGAGCAAGGGCTATGATGAAATATGTATAGAACCAGAAACAACAAACCTATAGAGCCAGAAGTAACCAAACTATAGAACCAATATATTTGTCTACAGGATAAGTGCCACAATCGATACAGCCAACTTGGAAAAACTCCAAGTTTGTTTTACTGCTTTCGAATTCAAGGAATTTGCTAACCACTTTGACCTCAATCTTAGCCTTGGCTGGAATATTCTAGAACTTGGATTTGAATGGTTTGTTATATAGCGATATCTACAATAATAAATGCAATTGGGTATGTAATGATTGCGGCTTGGCTTGGGGTTATTCTTGCTTACTCCCCCTCATTTATCTTTGCCCGCCGAACTCCATCAATATCGCCACAAAGAAGAGGGTAGGCGCACCAAAGAAGAGGGTAGGCGCACCAACCGAATAAATTGCTAAAGAAGAAGGTAACTACACCATCTGCCGCATAAGCAGCCTTATCAATAATAAGGATAAAGCGACTCAGTGTAATACAGGCAGTTATTAAAGCAAGGAAAAGGGTGTGACTAATAATGAATTTCACTGCTGTGAAAAATGAAGAAATTCGAAAGAAGTGCATAGCCATCAGCACAACAGAAGGTACCAAACAATCCACAAGCTTGATGCCAAAATCAAATCCGAAGTCGATGTTAGATCCCAGTACTAAGAAAATAATATAACTAAGCGCAGTATTATCAAAAAGACTAGGCAACACCCTGTAACCAAAGATGAGTGGCAGTGAAATTCTAGAACCTACCGGAAAATTAATTAAGTCTACATGGCAAGGGTCAATGGCATACAAGCCAGCCAATGCGGCGTTACTTAAAATCATCAATTGTATGGCGACCAGATTACCCAATAGTAATCTTTTCATAGTGTTATTTGTAGATTACACCGAACCCAATCATTATCTTTTTGCACGCCTAGATAATAAAATAGCGCAAGAACTACGCCATTACTAACGAATTATCTGACAAGAAAAAACACTAAATAGCCTTGTTAGAATCAACAAGAATTAGCACTAAGATTTATTGAATCTACTTTCCGCTGATTGCAGCTGGTACAAACATACGGAGAACTGGCACAACGATCAAAGCAAGAATAAAGACAAAGCAAATGCCACCCGTCAGATCGCCAATTAACATTGAAGGGACGTAAGTCGCCTCATCGATGCGAATAGAAAGACCTAGCCAAGTTCGCAAACTTGTGTCAACAAAGAACTTCGCAAAAGTGTTGTAGAAAGCAGCAAGAATCATCAAGAAAACAACGTGCTGGAAGATCAGTTTTTCACCTTCGAAAAACTTCGAAAGCTTTAAAACTCGCATGGTATAAATCGCCGCCAAAGGGCCAAGGGTCGTAACCAGAGCATGAGCGTGATTTGTCCAAGCAAATGTCTTGAGATTGCCTGCAGCCGTCAGTGCAAAAGGATTCAAAGACCAGCCGTAAACATACAAAGCGGAAACATGAAAACCAATAAAGACCGCGATAAAGATGCGCCAGCCAAAGAGAAGATAGGACATGGTGACGGCGCCAATCACCAGCCATACGCCAGAAATACCAAAAACAATAGGCACTTCAGCGCCTTTTTCAAGAATGCTTAACGAAACTTCAGTGCCCCAAGGTTGAATGAGATCACCCAACAACAGTGCGGCAAAAATCATGGCAATAGTCGTACAACTTTGCACCAATAATTCACTTACTGATCTAGTACCGGACGCACTAATTCTATCGTTGCCCACAGGCGCACCCTCTCCTTTTTATGGGATTATTCTACACTACTACCTGACAGCGTAAGATAAATTCATTGCGCGCTTATCGTCCATTGATTGCTCAGAGACAATGATGTCCTGGCTCAATAGAGCGCCAACCGCTCTTTTGATGGTTGATAACGAATACTTTTCAAAGTATGGATCGTTTTTAATGGCTGTAATCGTCGAAGTGGCTTGATGTGTAACGTAAGACAACACTGCCTTCTCTACTTCTGACAAATGACTCATCCCTAACTCTTGCTCATACTCGTCAAGTGCCTTTCTTAATTGAAATAATTTTGCTAATGTTGACATAATCAACTCCATATAATTAGTAGTTTCACCCGTCCAGTAATTATAATCCATATAGCATCTAATTGCAAATTGAACTGTTTTTTCTAGCGCCTTAGAGTGGCACCGAATTCACTACTGTAAATCATTTTGATCTTTTGTTTTTATTCGTGCTTTACTTGTCAAATGCCAATTAACTATTGGTCAAAACAACAACTAAATATTAAATTGCTGTTTGAGTTTAGCGTACTTCGGCATTTCGATGCGTGGCCCAAACTGGCTGACCACAAGCGCTGCGGCGGCGTTTGCAAATTGAGCGGCCAAAATGTAATCATGGCCAACACTAATGGCATATAAAAAAGCACCGGCAAACATATCTCCGGCACCGTTGGTGTTAATTGCTTTGGCTTTAACACCAGGAACGCAAGTTGTTTGCTCGCCATCGTAAACCAAAGAGCCTTCAGCTCCTCGAGTTATCACAAAAGACCTTGCATGATCTTTGAGCGCTTCTGTAGCTTGCTCAATAGTGCTGCTGCCAGTGAAATTGATGGCCTCTTCTTCATTGCAAAACAACAAATCCATGCCATCTCCGATGACGCTTTTAAGTTGTTCCGAAAAAATTTGCACAACAAAAGGGTCGGATAAGCTAAGTGACGTTTTAACGCCATGCTGTTTGGCGAAAGACATCGCTTCAACGGCAACTTGGGTTCTTTGTGAATCGGTTACCAAATAACCCTCCATGTACAGCCACTTAGCATTGGCTAGCAACTGTGTGTCAACATCGCTTGATGTGAGATCTACATTCACGCCCAAATAGGTATTCATGGTGCGCTCTGTATCATCGGTAATCATCACCAAGCATTTGCCAGTGATCCCACCTGCATGTCCAACCTCGTGAAAATCTACGCCAGCGGCATTTAGGTCTCTAATAAAAAAAACACCCTCTTCGTCAGAGGCAACTTTACCGGCATAAAACGCTTTGGCACCAAAACCACTTGTGGCAACAACAGTATTACATGCCGAGCCGCCACAGCTGCGCTTAACAAGCTGCGAATGTGAGCCTAAATTGGCAATTAACTGATATTGCCGATCCTCATCAACTAGGGTCATTAATCCCTTATCAACTTGGTTTTGTTGCAAAAAATTATCATCAACTTTGTACTCTATATCCACCAGAGCGGCACCGATGCCATACACATCATACGTCTTCATATGCAATCCTTTTTGTTAATACAGGCAACTTTCTTCATCGCCATTTATCTCAATGTGCTGGGCACCGGAAAGTGTACGTCTTCTTCAACGCCACTGACTTCAATCACTTCGTCAGCGCCATAATCCAATAAATAACTAACCACTTCTTGCACTAAAACTTCGGGTGCTGAAGCGCCAGCAGTAACGCCGATTAATTGGCAATTATTAAGCCAAGCATCATCAATGTCGGCCGCGCCATCGATTAAATAGGATGCCTTGTTGTTATTCTCTGCAATTTCGCGAAGACGATTGGAATTGGATGAGTTTTTTGAACCCAATACCAAAAGCACATCGGCCATTTCAATAATCGCCTTGACGGCGTCTTGTCGATTTTGTGTTGCATAGCAAATATCATCTTTTTTTGGCGACTGAATCTGCGGGAATTTTTCTTTTAAAGCGTCAACAATCACCTGCGTATCATCAACTGAAAGTGTGGTTTGAGTAGTGTATGACAAGTTGTGTTCTGGAGAAAAATCCAAATCATCGATATCATCAATGGACTCAACCAACCTAATCGCAGAGCCGGTTGACTGACCCAAAGTGCCTTCAACTTCTGGATGGCCTGCATGGCCGATGAGTATCACTTGGTGCTCTTGCTTTTGTCTGCGCTGGACCTCTTTGTGCACTTTGGTCACCAAGGGACAAGTGGCATCATACACCTTGGCACCAATGGAGTCGGCCTCTTTTCTCACCGCTTGTGAAACGCCATGTGCGCTAAAAATAACCACTTCTCCATTCGGCACTTCATCGATTTCATCAACAAAGATAGCGCCTTTGACCTTTAAGTCGTTGACAACAAATTTATTATGAACAACTTCATGGCGGACATAAATCGGTGCGCCGTGGCGTTCAATCGCACGCTCTACAATTGCGATAGCGCGTTCAACACCTGCGCAAAAACCCCTTGGATTGGCGAGTAATATTTTCATAATATTGTTGTGCTATTTATTTCAAGCAGCCTATATTTGAGTGCTAACTGAGTACGCAATGAAATCAGTGATGTGTCAATGCTGAGAGAATTTGATAGATTTTTTCACGCAATTTTGAGCGGTGAACAATCATATCAATGGCGCCTTTTTCTAGCAAAAATTCAGCACGCTGGAAGCCTTCCGGCAGCTCTTCACGAACCGTTTGCTCAACAACACGTGGGCCAGCAAAACCAACAAGAGCCCTAGGTTCAGCAATATGAATATCGCCCAACATAGCAAAACTGGCAGAAACGCCGCCCATTGTAGGATCGGTTAGAACCGAAATAAATGGAATTTTCTTATCGGCCAATAATTTAACCGCTAAGGCGGTTTTTGACATTTGCATTAAAGAGAACAAACCCTCTTGCATCCGTGCACCGCCACTGGCGGAAAAGCAAATCAGTGGATAACCGTGGGCAATTGAGGCATCTGCCGCTCTGGTGAATTTCTCACCAACAACGGAACCCATCGAGCCACCCATAAATTTAAATTCAAAGGCTGCAACAATCACTGGCATACCGTGCAGTAATCCTTGCTTAACCACCAAGGCATCCTTCTCTTTGGTTTTTTTCTGAGCGTCGCTGTAGCGGTCTTTGTATTTTTTTTGATCCTTGAACTTTAAAGGATCTACAGATTCGATATTGGCGCCAATTTCTACTTGATGACCCTCATCAAGGAAACTTTCTAAACGATCTCTGGCGGACATTCTTAAATGATGATCGCACTGTGGGCAAACATAATTTAAACGTTTTAATTCTTCCTTGTAAAGCACGCCATTACAATCAGTGCACTTACTCCACAAACCTTCAGGGATGTTCTTTTTAGCGCTTTTGCCAATTGAAGGCAATATTTTTTCCAACCAACTCATAGTTAATCCTGTTTAATGGCACTTGAAATTTGACGAGCCAAATTTCCGACCTTCGTCACCATTTTATCCCTATCATCGGATAATTGTTCAATAATAGAAACGAGCGAACTGCCAACAATAACGGCGTCTGCAGACTCGCTTACTTTTTTGGCTGTTTCGGCATCTTTAATGCCAAAACCAACGCCCACCGGCAAATCGATAACTTTGCGGATTCTGGCCAGGTGATGATTAACAGAATCAATGTCAATATTTCCAGCACCGGTTACCCCTTTAAGGGACACAAAATAGACAAATCCTGAGGCAACTTTTGCGATCATTTCTAGGCGTTCGTCGGTTGTAGTCGGTGCCACTAAAAAGATCAAGTCAATACCAACGGCATCCAGTTCAGCTTTGAAATCTTGCGCCTCTTCAGGCGGCATATCTACCACCAAAACACCGTCAACACCTGCTTCTTGTGCGCGCTCAGCAAAAGCCTTATAGCCAAACACTTCAATTGGGTTGGTGTACCCCATGAGCACCACGCCAGTTGTATTATTTTGCTCTCTAAGACGCTCAACTAGGCCAAATACACAGTGCAAATTAACGCCGTCAGCGACAGCACGCTCATGCGACTTGGCAATAACTGGGCCGTCGGCCATTGGGTCCGAAAACGGCATGCCGAGCTCGATGATGTCAGCGCCATTGTGTACGAGAGCAAACATCGCGGCTTCTGAATTGTCCATGCCGCCATCACCCGCAGTAATAAATGGGATAAAGGCTTTTTGGCCA
>JBBWVR010000116.1:0-4762 GCA_050256315.1 Gammaproteobacteria bacterium
GGGGTGAAATCTTGAAAATATTGGCAATTTTAGCGCCATTGTTGGTGAATTCATCAGCGCTCCAAATAAGTAATACAAAGCCTGACACAAGGGCTATAATCGACTCGAACATTTTAGGGGTTTGGCCTTAAGGTGAATTAGAATTAGGCTATTATAAAGGCATACAACATAGAATGACTAAAACAGAGTTTTTAATTGGCAGAGTGGGTCTTCAATTTGGAGATGATTTTTATCCAGACGACTTGCCTGAAGATTGGCGTTTTGATCATTACTCAAGCCTGTTTAAGGCACTTGCACTTCCTGTTGATACTGACGAAGATCTAGATCATATCTGCGAAGCCATTCACGATGACCTTGGCGATTACTTTGAGCTTGTATTGGTTGTTGAGGAGAGTGTATTAAATGATGCAACCCAACTAAAGCAATTGCTTGCAAGTTTGCAGGAATACCAGGAAAACTATACCCTGTGGTGCTGTGTAACGAGTCAGCCCAAGCCGACTTGTTTGAAGTTGATCGAAAATAATAAGGTTTGTTTGCAGTCTTCAACGACACTTAAAAGCACCCTTAATCAGTGCAAAGTGTTGGCTCAAACTCTGTACTACTCAGACACACCAGTACTGCTATTATCTGATTTAACTGAGTTGAAGTCCATCTCGCAAGAATTGCTCGCGACAATGGAGAGTTTGCCAAGAGCAACAATCATTTGTGCCTCTACCGTGGGTGATAGTTTGGACCATATGCAAAGTATCTCAGCGCTGGTCAATAGCGAATGATTTTAGTCACACGTCCTTTGGCGCAAGTCGATAAATTGCAAATACTACTAAAAAAGGCGAATCTTAATTACGTCCTATTTCCTGCTTTTGAGGTTCAAAAATTAATGCCAAAGACGCCTAGTCAGCGCTATGACGTCATCATCTTTATTAGCGTTAATGCCGTTATTTATGCGCACGAATACTTGCCTCGATTGTTGGCAAAAAATCAAAAAATATTTGCCGTAGGACCAACAACAGCTGACAAATTAATGGCTGTAGGGGTGCGTGTGGACGCTTATCCAAAAGAAAACGTCTCGAGCGAAGCATTGTTAGCGCTAGACGAGTGCCAGTCAATTAGTGACAAAAAAATCTTGATTGTCAGAGGTCAAGGTGGCGCAGAGACATTGAAAAACGAATTAGAGCTTTCCAATCAAGTGGATTACCTAGAAGTGTATGAGCGAAGAATATTGGACGTGAGTGAACTTCACCAACAATCCATTGAGCGTTTTTTGAAAGATGATGATGGTGTTGTTTTAGGCAACAGCAATCAAACTTTGTCCAACACACTTTCTCTTGTTGAATCTATCAATCCAGATTATGCATCTCGCTTAAAAAAGTATCCAATACTTGTGCTCAGTGAGCGGATAAAAACGTATGCATGTTCTTTGGGGTTTGATAAAGTTCACATTGCTCCAAGTTCCGGGGACAAAGAAGTTCTGGGTGAGCTATTAAGTGGTAAAATGCGTTAAAAAGCAGTGTTTTTGTTTGACATTCGCCTTGAATTTAGGTAACGTGTAATTCTCAAGGAGAGGTAGTTACATAATGATTAGATTTGGTATTTCATGGGTGGCCCGCATATTAGGAGTAAGCGGCTTTACTATTCAACAACGCACCAGTAGTGGCTCGTTGCAAGCGCTTAATATTTCTGCCAGAGTAATACCATCTAATCCTACCAATTTAGCTTTCAAAAACCCATATTCTGAACCCACTTATCACTTAAACCGCATGCAAAATGCTCAGCTTAAAATGGTTGGCGTGGAGCAACAATCAAGTGCTAGTAATGATGAGGATTTTGTCTCTGTTATTGCGACATTGAAATCTAGGTTATATAAAGAAACACAAAAAAACCAACATTACACCAGTGTCTTTAATGAGCTGAGCGAGCGTTTGTTAGAATTAGAGCAAGCGGCGCAACCTGCAAAACAACAAGATTTGCAAAAGCTACAAGGCTGGGTACATTCAAAACGCGTTCTTCACTAAGAACTTCTAATAACTTTCTAACATTTAACTAGATTTAGCGGTATCCGTTTGTGAGCGTTTGTTAATTTTTGACGACGGCGTGCAGAGTGTGACAGTGTGCATGCGCACCAAGCAAATAAATACAATTTTGGTAAAAAGACCTAAGCAATGTTTGCCACAATGGAGAGTGCCGGCTCGCTTCTATTCATTGTGTAGAAGTGAAAGTCGTTTACACCTCTGGCTTTCATCTGTTGACACATTGTACTAACAACGTCTAAGCCAAACGCTCTCAGGCTGTCCATATCGTCTCTATACATTTCCAGTCGATTAAGAATCCACGTTGGAATGTCGGCATTACAAATTTTAGAAAAGCGCGCTAATTGCTCATAGTTGGTAATTGGCATAATGCCCGGTACGATAGGAATATCAGCACCGAGTTGCTGCGCCTCATCGACAAATCTAAAATAAGCATCAATATTATAAAAATATTGGGTAATGGCGCTATCAGCACCGGCCTTGACTTTGTTGACAAAGTATTCGATATCAGTCGCCATTGTTTTTGATTGCGGGTGTTTTTCTGGGTAGGCGGCAACGTCGATTGTGAATTGATCATTGCATTTATTTTTGATAAATTCAACTAATTCGCTGGCGTAATGAAATTCTCCAATATCACGGATAGCGGGCGGGATATCACCTCTGAGCACCACCACTCGTTTAACGCCGAGACGAGTGTAATCATCAAGCAGCTGCGACATGTGTTCTTGATCTGGGCCAACACAAGTTAAATGCGGTGCAACGGATACCGTGGTTGCCTCGGTGAGCTGATTAATGGTGTCATAAGTCGCGTCTTGAGAAGACCCAAGCGCACCAAAGGTGACCGAATAAAAATCAGGATTTGTGGTGTCAAGCGTATCAAGGGTTCTGCCTAAATTTTGTTTTCCTTGCTCAGTTCTGGCAGGGAAAAATTCATAACTAATATTCATAGGGCTGGGTACTCTCTAGTATTTATCAGAGGCAGTCTAAGGTAACTAGGCATTTTTCCTCTTAGCATTGTTGATTAGACGATCATTATAATGAGAACATTTAATGAATAATAATGGTATTATTTCATTAACCTATTAATATTATTCATCGTAGAGATCTTTGCAATAATCATGTTAAATCCCCTATCTCAAAGGGCTGAGATTAAAATGCAGAAAAATTCTCATCAATCGCTAATGCTATTAATTTCAGGCTTTTAAACATTTTTTATTCATTTTTATCACTCAAAAATTTTTAAAATGATTATTGCAAAGATCTCTAATTATGATTGAACGCTTTCACCTCTCCATTCTTCGCGAAATAGAGCGCAATGGCACTCTGACTGCCGCTGCAGAAAGTCTGCATCTGACCCAGTCTGCCTTAACTCATGCTATTAAAAAACTTGAACAGCGTTCTGCCGTCAAATTGTGGAATAAAGAAGGACGCACCATACGCCTAACACAGGCGGGAAGTTATCTCTTATCTGTGGCAAATCGGCTACTGCCACAGCTCGAATATGCTGACCAAGTGATTGAGCGTTTTGCCAGAGGGGAAAAGGGTGCAATACGCATTGGCATGGAGTGCCACCCTTGCTATCAATGGTTGTTAAAAGTGGTGACGCCATATATTGAGCGTTATCCCGAGGTGGATATCGATGTTAAGCAACAATTTCAATTTGACGGTATGAAAGCACTTCTTAATTATGATATTGATGTTTTGGTCACGCCAGATCCCGTTCACCAACCGGGTGTGACATTTAAACCGGTACTAGATTATCAGCAGGTATTGGTTGTCAGTAAACGACATGCTTTGGCTAAAAAAACACAAGTTGAGCCAAAAGACCTTGCTGACGAGGTACTCTACAGCTATCCTGTCGATATTGATCGATTAGATATATACAGTCAATTTCTAAACCCCGCACACCGTAGACCCAAAGAGCATAAGACTGTCGAGGCGACCGACATTATGCTGCAACTCGTTGCAGCTGGGCGAGGTGTGGCTGCGTTGCCACACTGGCTCGTGAATGATTACGCCGACAAGATGGCGATTCAAGCAGTGCGCCTTGGGAAGGCAGGTATTAGTAAAAACATTTATCTAGGTCTTCGCGATGTCGATCAGGAGGTTGATTATATTCAGGCGTTTATCAAGCAAGCTGAGCGGCTGGATTAGTAGTGGATGTTTAAGTATCCAGAATGGTGCATTTTATATATCACAGTCCCTCAAATGGTGAATTAACTAATCGTGATGAGAATTTACTAGTAAGGTATAATCGCCACTAGTTTTTTGGGAATAGTGAAATATAACAAAGTATGTCAAAGAGTGATTACATTGAGTTAGAGGGCGTGGTTAAAGAGAAACTACCAAACACAACTTTTACCGTTGAGCTGGAAAACGGCCATAGCATCCTTGCGCACATCTCCGGTAAAATTCGTAAGCACTATATTCGCATTTTACCGGGCGACAAAGTAACAGTTGAAATGACCCCGTATGATTTAACCAAAGGTAGAATTACATTTAGGCACAAATAGAGGCCTAACCTTTGCCGCTGTGGTGGAATTGGTAGACACGTCGGATTCAAAATCCGATTCCTTTACGGGAGTGACGGTTCAAGTCCGTCCAGCGGTACCATATAATATTAAATAGGATGCCCCAGGGTGTCCTTTTTTATTCTCTTTAGTCCGACTCCTATCAACACTTTAGCCATTTTGGTTGTTCTTTTTTGTTTGGTTCAGTACCAACCATATATTTTT
>JBBWVR010000117.1:0-3899 GCA_050256315.1 Gammaproteobacteria bacterium
CAGCAATGACAGTATTTTGTCGGCGATTCAAGCACAAGGTATCGGTGTGCCGTTCGCCTGTTCGATGGGTATGTGCGGCACGTGCAGAGCGAAAATGACCGAGGGTACGGTTGACATGGACGCGCAAGGCGGGCTGTTGAAATCCCACGAGGAAGAGGGTTATATTCTAACCTGTTGCTCACACCCTACAAGCGATGTAGTGCTTGATTTATAGAATTTTAGATAGAGTTATACTTATGCAAAAAAAATATTCTTGGTATTCGTTATTAAAAGCAGGCTTTAGCGGCCAAGACTGGGATCAAGCGATTCCACTGGTCGAGCCTAAGTCGAAATACGACGTCATTATTGTTGGCGGTGGTGGTCATGGTCTAGCGACCGCTTATTATTTGGCAAAAGAGTGTGGCATTACTAATATTGCCGTTCTCGAAAAAGGCTATATTGGCGGTGGTAATACTGCTAGAAACACCACCATCATTCGCTCTAACTATTTGCGAGATGAGGCTTCAAGTCTTTACGAGCACTCGATGCAATTATGGGAAGGTATTAGTGAGGATTTAAACTTTAACGTAATGTTTTCTCAGCGTGGCGTTTACAACCTTGGCCATACGCTGCAAGACATGCGCGATATTGAACGTCGAGTGAATGCCAACGTGCTCAATGGTGTTGACGCCCAAGTGGTCACTGCAAAAGAAATTAAAGAGCAAATTCCAATTATTAATATTTCGCAGAATGCCAGATACCCTATTATGGGCTCCTCTTATCAGCCACGTGGCGGTGTTGCGAGACACGACGGCGTTGCCTGGGGCTTTGCTAGAGCAGCGGCAATGTTAGGTGTGGATATTATTCAAGACTGCGAAGTTATTGGAATTGAGGTTGAGGCAGGTCGGGTCAAGGGCGTTAACACCACTCGTGGCGACATTATGGCGGATCGTATTGGCTGCGTCAGTGCTGGCCATTCTTCAGTTTTGGCAAAAATGGCCGGTCTTAGGTTGCCAGTCGAAAGCCACCCTCTACAAGCCTTTGTTTCTGAAGCGATGAAGCCTGTGTTACACACCGTTGTGATGTCCAATGCGGTTCATGGCTACGTTTCTCAGAGTGATAAGGGTGATTTGGTGGTTGGCGCGGGCATTGATGGCTATAGTTCCTATGCACAGCGCGGCGCCTCTCGAATCATTGAGCATTCCGCAGCTGCTATTTTGGAATTGTTCCCGATATTTTCACGCGTTCGTATGAATCGTCAATGGGGGGGTATCGTTGACGTTTGTCCTGATGCTTGTCCAATTATCAGTCCAACGAAAGTACAAGGTTTGTACTTTAACTGTGGTTGGGGCACAGGTGGCTTTAAGGCAACACCTGGATCGGGTCATGTATTTGCACATACCATAGCACAAGACAAACAACATCCGTTAGCAGTACCATTCCATTTGGACCGCTTTACAACGGGTGCGCTCATTGATGAGCACGGTGCCGCCGGTGTGGCACACTAATTATTCAGTATAGGTGATATTATGTTTTTAATTCATTGTCCATATTGCAACGAAGAAAGAGAGCAATGCGAATTTTCCCCGGCAGGTGAGGCGCTTATCGTTCGCCCCGAAGTGCCTGAAGATATCAGTGATGAGGCTTGGGCGGACTACGTTTTTTATCGTACAAACCACAAGGGCGACCATTGGGAGCAATGGGTACATAGCAATGGTTGTCGCAAATATTTTATGGTTGAGCGTTCAACCATAACCCACGAAATTTTAAAAGTCGCCGCTTTTGGTGCCGACATTAGCGAGTAAGTATTATGAGAGTTGAACAACTAACGAGCAATCAAATCGATCGATCAAAGCCGCTCACTTTTATTTTTAACAATAAAAAATACAAAGGTTTTGAAGGCGATACATTGGCATCCGCGTTAATTGCAAACGATGCATTATTGTTTGCTAGAAGTTTTAAATATGGCCGCAAACGTGGCTTGATAGCGGCTGGCGTTGAAGAACCTAACGCCTTGGTGTCATTAGAGACGGGTGGGCGTTATACACCCAATCTGAAAGCTACTGAAATCCCTCTTTATGACGGCTTAAGTGCTAAAAGTGCCACAGATCCAAACAGTTTTGATTTACGTGCCTTTATCAAACCGCTGCATCGTTTTATGCCAGCCGGTTTTTATTATAAGACCTTTATTAAACAAGCGGTTTGGGCAAAAGTAGAAGACAGTCTGCGTGCCCTCTCTGGTTTTTCTAAGGCGCCAACGGAAGAAGATGTTGATGTTTATGATCATGTCCATCATCACGCCGAAGTGCTTATTATTGGCGGCGGTGCGGCCGGTATGTCGGCAGCCTTAGAGGTTCTTAAAAATTCAGATAACGAGCGCGTTATTTTGATTGATGAACGTGCCAAACTTGGCGGTGAATTATTCAATGAATTCTCTGCAGACGAATCAGTGAGTCAGTGGCATGAAGACAGTATTGCTGATTTGTGCGGCTTTGCCAAAGAGCAGAGTGAGCGTTTTACTATGTTCTCGCGTGCCACAGCTTATGCTTGGCACGATCAAAATTATGTAGAAGTTTTAGAAACGCATGCTACGGGTGAAAACCTGTCTTTAGCTGGCGGCAACCAACCCAGAAAAACTCTCCACAAGATTCGCGCTAAACAAGTGATTTTAGCAACAGGTGCTCACGAGCGTCCAATGCTTTTCGAGGCGAATGATTTGACCAATATTATGCTCAGTCAATCGGTTAGAAGATACTTAAATGAATTTGGCGCAATATCAGGTAAGAAAGTTGTTGTTTATGGCAATAATGACAGTATCTATCAAACTGCTCAAGACCTTCATCGGTGTAATATTAGTTGCACTGTGATTGATGTGCGCTCGAGTGATGCAACAAATTCTATTGCAGACAAGACAAGACGGAGTGGCATTACAGTGATGCAAGGTTATGCGGTTATCAAGGCGCACGGCTCTAACAAGATTGAGAGTGTTGATATTGCTCTGGCAACCCATCAAGGCACAAGCTGGGAAGTGATTGGTGACAGTGAATCGCTCAGTTGCGATTTATTAGCAACATCCGGTGGCTTTAATCCAGTTGTGCATCTAGATTGCCACACCGGTGCAAAGGCTGCTTTTGATGAGACAGCACAAGCATTTTTGCCACAACAGGAGCGAGCAAATCGTCAAACTTGTGGCGCTGTTAGCGGCATCGGTGATTGGAGTGACGCAGTTGTTGATGGCAAAAATAAAGCACAATTAACGTTGCAGTCTTTAGGCGTTAAGAGCGAGTTAAGCGCTGAGACGTTGAGTGCCAATCATTTGAATTACTACAATGTTGGTGAATTTTTTACGCCAAAAGCGATTATTGATCGCTCGAAAGTTTTTCTCGATTTGCAAAATGACGTCACCACGTTGGATGTTGCGCTTTCAATCAGAGAGGGTTATCGCTCAATTGAGCACATAAAACGCTATACCGCAATGGGCTTCGGTACAGACCAAGGTAAAACGGGCAATATCAATGGTATTGCTGTGGCCGCGGCGATTCTTGGCAAGTCAATGGCAGAAGTTGGCACAACCACGTTCCGTCCAGCCTATACAGGTGTTGATTTTGGCGCCTTAGCAGGACGTGAAAATGGTGGACTGTTTGATCCACAGCGTTATACAACTATTCACGACTCTCATGTTGCTATGGGTGCTGAGTTTGAAGTGGTGGGTCAGTGGTATCGCCCTTGGTATTATCCAAAAGCGGGTGAAAACATGCACCAAGCCGTCCATAGAGAGTGCTTGGCTGCAAGGACCTCATTAGGCATGATGGACGCTTCAACGCTAGGCAAGATTGATGTGCAAGGGCCCGATGCGAGAGAGTTTTTATCAAGAGTGTATACCAATGCTTGGATGAAACTTGCGCCGGGCAGCTGTCGTT
>JBBWVR010000118.1:0-7799 GCA_050256315.1 Gammaproteobacteria bacterium
AGAAGTTTATTACGCAACAGGCAGAAGAAAGACATCGGTTGCTCGTGTCTACATGACAAAGGGCAAAGGCGTTTTCACTGTTAACAAAAAACCAATGAGCGAGTATTTCGGAAGAGAAACTTCATCAATGATTGTTAACCAGCCTATCGACGTTGTTGAAATGAAAGATAAGTTTGATTTCAATATCACCGTTAAAGGTGGCGGCGATACCGGTCAAGCCGGTGCAATCAGATTGGGTATTACACGTGCATTGATGGTATACAACGAAGAAATGCGCCCTGATTTACGCAAAGCTGGCTTAGTTACTCGTGACGCTCGTGTTGTTGAGCGTAAGAAAGTGGGTAGGAAGAAGGCACGTAAGAGTGAGCAGTACTCAAAACGTTAATCTCTTTTCCAAGAGATTCAAAAAAACCCGCTTTATGCGGGTTTTTTATTGCTTGTTGTTTTTGCAGCTGTCAAACGTAAAGTGGTTTGTACAAAAACCCTTACAAGTCGTATTGTTCGAGCTTGTTATAGCGGATGAGTGAGCGGATAGAAGCGACGTATTCATCACCGGTTTGAGCGTAGGGTGTTAAGCCTTTAGCTAATGCTAAGCCAGTGACTAAATTGCCGTTGTCGCGTTGTTCTTTGCGAATTGCCCTTAGGTTGTGATAGGCTTGATTGCGATTTAGATTAAGCACGTAATAATCAACACTATCCCTTAAAGAAGAGAAAGTTGCCACTTCGTGTGTCGCGTCCTCGTCTCGATTTCTTGGGACGGTACCGCAGCCTTTCGAGAAGCACCAAAGTCCAAAATAATTGTTATAGTCTTCAGCAAAACGAGACCTTCCCCAATTGGATTCATTGGCTGCTTGAGCAAGAACCAAAGAGGGTGGTAAGATGTCGATTGCAATAAGAATCTCTTCTTTGCTGGCGCCCTTGTCAAGGCGATACTTAAGCGCTAATTCTTCAAGTGCCTCTGCGCTTAATTCGTCGTTGCTAATAGAGGCTCTGAGTTTAAGTATTTTAGCGTTCTTTATCTCAATAGCCGGCAGCAAGTAGTTAAAAAAGACAGACTTTCTAACAGCGGTATTCTCAATCGATGAGAAGATTGGCCTGCTACTAATCGTCTTATTTTGAATTTCAAGCAACTCTTGTTCGAAGATTGGTTGAGCACTTGATAACGGTGTTGTTGTGTCGAATACGCTTGTTGCAGAGGCTACAATAGCAAAAAGGCAGATGACTTTTACTTTGTTTGCAATAGGATTTTCTAAGAGGTTGAATAGTGCCATAATCAAATACCGGTTACTCTTGACTAGGCTTTCTAAGCATGAGCTCTGTGACGGCGTCTGTTGGCGATTTATCGCCCTCAATTACCGCAAAGACTTGCTCGCAGATTGGCATCTCAATATCTTTTGCATGTGCCATTGAAAGTATTAATTGCAGTGTGTTGTAGCCTTCTACCGTGCCACCCACATTGGCGAGTGCTTCGTCGATCGTGGAATTTTTGGCTAACTCTTTACCGAATCGGCGGTTTCTTGAGAGATCATCTGAGCAGGTGAGTACTAAATCACCCATACCAGAAAGACCTTGAAATGTTGATTTATCTGCGCCAAGTGCCACACCTAGTCTTATCATTTCGGCAAGGCCCCGGGTAATAATAGCAGCCTGAGTATTGGCACCAAAGCCCAGTCCGTTGGCAGCACCTGCAGCAATAGCCAAAATGTTTTTGACTGAGCCACCCACCTCAACACCGATAATGTCTTCACTGGCATAGGCGCGCAAGGTTTTTGTTTGGATGGCGGCCGACCAATACTCTCTCGCTGCACTGTCTTTTGAGGCAACAACAATGGCACTGGGTTTTTTCTTGGCAATTTCCATTGCAAAAGTAGGCCCAGAAATCACACAAGCAGCATGGCTTGGTAAGGCACTCTCAAAAGTTTCATGCAGAAAACAGCCGTTTGGCGTATCGAATCCTTTTGTAGCCCAGGCAATAAAGTGCTGCTTGGATACGTAATGACTTAACTTGTTTAGGATTTCAGCAAATGCAGAACTCGGTGTTGCAATTAGTACCGCATCAACTGTGCTAACTATACTGAGATCTGAGGCAATTGAAATGTTGCTGCTAAAGGGCGTATTTAAGGCGCTGTGTTGATTGCCTAAGATTTCAACTTCATCAGCATCTTGGGCAATCAGATGAATAGTGTCAAATTTCTCACTTAGAGAAATGGCAAGTGCACTCCCCCAAGCGCCAGAGCCAACGATTGCTAGATTAGCCATTGATAATAGCACTCAGTTCACCCGAGCGATCGGCTGCACTTAAGTCATCGTAACCGCCAACGTATTGACCATTAATGTAGATTTGTGGCACTGTAGATCTGCCCGTTTTTAGGTGGATTTCTTCCCAGATATCTGGATTTTCATCAACCGATATTTTCTCATAGACTACACCTTTTTCGTCCAATAGCTGGTAGGCCATTCGACAAAATGGACAATAATCTGAAGTGTACATGACGTTTTCCATAGGCTTATTTTTTGATTGGTAGGCCGGCCGCTTGCCAAGCGTCAAAGCCGCCTTTCAAGTTGTAAACATGGTCAAACTGATTTTTACAAAGAAGTTCTGCAGTCGTTTTGGAGCGCATGCCGCTTTTACAATAAGTGAGAATTTTTTTGTTTTTATCAAGCGTATCCAGCTTGCCTTTAACTTGGCCCATTGGGATATGCGTGGTTGAATTAATAAATCCATTTTTTCTTTCTTTTTCTTCACGTACATCAAGAATGATTAGGTCGTCATCATCCATTAAAGTGATTGCACCATTGGTATCGACTATTTGATATTTTTTTGATCTTTCGCCGTAGATAAAGAGCGCAACGAGCGCAACGAGTGTTCCTGAATATATCCATTGTTCCAGCAAGAAGTCCATTATTTCGGTCATTATTTAGTTTCCTGTAAAAAAGTGTCGAGCATTTGGTGGCCATGTTCAGTTAAAATCGATTCTGGGTGGAATTGCACACCTTCAATAGCCAGTTCTTTGTGGCGAACACCCATTATTTCTTCGATTTCGCCAGATTCATCGTTTGTCCATGCAGTTACTTCAAAACAATCAGGTAATGTTTGTTGCTCTGCAGCCAGTGAGTGATATCGTGTTGCATTTAAAGGGTTTTTTAGTCCAGAGAATACACCTCTACTAATGTGGTGTACGGGTGAAACCTTGCCGTGCATAATGCGTTTGGCACCAATAATGTTGCCACCAAAGGCTTGAACAATAGCTTGAAAGCCAAGACAAACACCTAGAATTGGTACTTTTCCAGCCAGTTTTTCAATGAGCTCTAAAGATATGCCCGCTTCATTTGGTGTGCACGGTCCAGGCGAAATCACAATATGTTTCGGATTGAGCGCTTCAATTTCATCCACAGTGATTTCGTCATTACGATGAACCGTTACGCTTTGACCTAGTTCCCCAAAATATTGAACTAAGTTATAGGTAAACGAATCGTAGTTATCAATCATTAAAAGCATAAAAAACCTTTTTTAAGCCTTGTTAAAAAACAAAGGACTATTTTACCGATAAAAATGAGGCAAAGTTAAGACACTGAAAGTAGCAAGTAGATACGCTAAAACCGCATTCTGATAGTCTTTTTAGGTGGGTTTCACAGTTTTCAGTCAGTAGGACATTCTCAAGAGATTGACGCTTATTGGCAATTTCTAGCTCGCTATAGCCATTTGCGCGCTTAAAATCCATATGAAGCTCGGTCAATCGGGCTTGCTCGTTTTCATTATCAACGTGGATTTTTTCACTAATAATCAAAGCACCGCCGGGGTTAAGGCCGTCATAGATCTTGGCGATAAGAGCGGCACGTTTATCGATGTCGATAAATTGCAGTGTTAAATTAAGAACAACGACAGATGCATTTTCGATGCAAATATCGTTAATATCGCTACAAATAACCTCTAAATTGTCAACTGTATCGTCCAAGTTCTTCTGACATTGGTTAACCATTTGCTGCGAATTGTCAATAGCAATAAAGCGCACGTTGGTGCACTTATTGTTGAGCGCCAAGGCAAGCGTTGTTGCGCCCGTTGAAGCACCCAAATC
The DNA here is from genome assembly GCA_050256315.1 of Gammaproteobacteria bacterium. Classification (GTDB taxonomy): domain Bacteria; phylum Pseudomonadota; class Gammaproteobacteria; order PS1; family Pseudothioglobaceae; genus Pseudothioglobus. The sequence goes on from JBBWVR010000118.1 coordinate 4,077, forward strand.
GTAGTAGTTGCTATTATCTTTGCCATAAGTTCGGGTCAATAAGCCGATCATTTGAATCATTGCCTCGTAGGCCGGTACCGAGCGTTTCACCATATCATCGAATACGGCTACTACGCTTTCATCAAAACGAAAATCAGCTATATCACTCTGATTGCTAAATATTTTGTCACGCATACAATGCCTCAAGGAATATTTCACTCACCAATACTTTGGTTGTTCCAACAACAAAGGTTGAGCGTCGCGCCCATGTGCCCTGATGTTGTCCGACTTCTAGTTGGTCGCGATAGATTAGAGGGTCGTCAAACAAGATTTCACCTAAAGGTCTCGAGCCAATAGCAAGCAACTTTTCGGTATCATTGGTTTTCGGAATAACAGAGCGAGCAAAGATGACAGGCTGTTGTTCACCCATTAACTCAACTTCACGAACAATAATGACCTTATCTTTCGTGTCACCCAAAAGTTTTAGCTCGCAATCGTAGGGCGCACTTTCCATTTGAGAGATAACAGTAACGTAAAAATTTGAATACTTGTTTTTGAGTTTTGCTGTTAGAGAGCTGTTATCGAGTAGCCACGGCAGTACATGAGCGTGTATATCTTCGCTTGCATCGAAAGTTCGCCATTGAAATTTATCGGGGTTAAACATAGGGTGTGTATTTTACGTGACTGTGCTTAATGAATCTAGGCGTTAGCGTAATGCGACTTGTCTTCGTCAATCCAGCGATGAATCAGCGCGCTTTGAGCGAATTCACATTCGCTGAGCATCAGTTCAGAGTAGTAGCTCGCCTGTTTAAGGAGGTAGGCGTCACGGCTAATATCGGCAATTTTCATGCCGGCAATGCCAGTTTGTTGAGTGCCGAGTATTTCCCCTGGCCCTCGAAGTGCCAGATCTTTTTCGGCAATAATAAAACCATCACAAGTTTGCCGAAGAATATCCAGCCTCTCTTTGGCAGATTCACTGAGGGGTGATTGATACATCAACACACAAACGCTTTTCTCGCTGCCTCGACCTACTCGTCCACGCAACTGATGCAACTGAGCAAGCCCCAAGCGCTCGGCATTTTCAACAATCATCAGGCTAGCATTGGGCACATTAACGCCGACTTCAATTACCGTTGTTGCTACCAAGACATCAATTTTTCCAGCGGCAAAATCTTGCATAATGGCTTCTTTATCACTCTTATTGAGTCGACCATGAATCATCATCACTCGAAGGCTTGTAAGGCTATTATCTAAATAGGCAAAAGTATTTTCCGCAGATTCTGCACGTAATACTTCTGATTCTTCAATCAGCGTGCAGACCCAATAAATTTGTCGACCATCAGCACACACCTGTTTGATTTTTTTAATTATCTCGTCTTTGCGGTTGTTACTGAGCGCAATGGTTTGTACCGCTTGTCGTCCGGGTGGTAATTCATCGATAATTGAAGTGTCGAGATCAGCATAAGCACTCATTGTTAGGGAGCGTGGAATTGGCGTGGCTGTCATCACTAGCTGATGCGGTGTCTTTTTTGCTTTTTGCGCAAGTGACAATCGTTGATGAACACCAAATTTGTGTTGCTCATCAATAATAACAAATCCGAGATTATCGAACGACACGCTTTCTTGAAAAAGGGCATGCGTGCCAATCACCACTTGCGCTTCACCGGAAATCACCTTGCTCAGTTGCTTGCTCCTCTCTTCGGTGTTTTGTGAGCCCGACAGATAAGCAACGGTTATCCCTAGCTTGTTTAAATATTCGCCAAAACTCTGTTGGTGTTGTCGTGCCAAAATTTCAGTGGGCGCCATCACCGCTGTTTGAAAACCATTGGTGACTGCTTGCAATAAGGCAAACACTGCAACAATGGTTTTGCCAGAGCCGACGTCACCTTGCAGCAATCTTAGCATGGGTTGCTCTGAGGTGAGATCGGCGTTGATCTCTTCAATGCAGCGAGCTTGTGCGGCAGTTAAACTAAAGTTTAGTGATCTTGAGAGTTGCTCACTCAGCTTAGATTCAAGGGTGAAAATATTAGAAATTTTGGATTTACGCCTTAATTTCACTTGTTTGAGGCTTAATTGGTGTGCTGCAAGTTCTTCAATGATTAGTCTTTGTTGTGAAATATGGCAAAAATTGGCTATTTTGGCTAAATCCTCACCTTTTTTTGGGTGATGGAGCGTTATAAGGGCCTCCCTCAGGCTTGGCATTGTGTGTTTTACCATTTTTTCGAAATGATCATCAATAACTGTGGTTTTTAACGCCTCAAGAGCAGTGTTAATCCACTGCTTGAGTTTGTTTTGGGTGATGCCTTGGCAAAGTGGATAAACAGGCGTTAGTGTTTTTTCAAACAGTGGCGCTTGCTGAGAGGTTAGACGGTATTCAGGGTGGTGCATTTCTAGGCCTTGTCGGCCAATTTTAATTTCGCCGAAGCATTGAATGACCTCACCTCTGACCAGAGCTTGTTTTTGGTATTGATTAAAATGAAAAAAACGCAGCAGTAATCTCTGATTGTTATCATCGGCAAGATAACAAAGTAGTTGGCGTTGTCTGGTAGGCGCCTCTTCAATTCTCTCGATTGTCAGCTCGACCAAAATCTCGCCCCCCACTTGAGCTTGACTCAGGGGAGTGAGACGAGTTTTATCTTGATACCTGTTCGGTAGATGAAAGAGTAAATGTTCTAGGGTGTATATACCCAGTTGGTTAAGTCTTTCCGATGTTTTTTTCCCTAATCCGCTAATGGAAGTTAGTGGATCAGAGAGTGTTGGCACTTTATTAGTAGCTGTATTGATCGGAGTCGACCATCATTACGCCATCCATTTCAACGCTGACTGCTTTTGGTAATGCTTTAACGCCAATCGCTGCGCGTGCAGGATAAGGCTGGTCAAAGTATTGTGCCATAACTTCGTTAACGATTGGAAAATTTGAAAGATCAGTTAAAAAGATATTTAGTTTAACGATATTACTTAAATCGCCACCGGCTTCATTACAAACTGCCGTTAAGTTTTGAAAGACCTGGTTAATTTCTTCGGTAATGCCACCTTCAACAATTTCCATTGTTTCTGGCACCAAAGGGATTTGTCCAGAAAGATAGATTGTTGTGCCACCTGTAACAGCAACGGCTTGTGAATATGTACCAACCGCAGCTGGCGCTTTGTCTGTAGCAATAATGTGTTTTTTCATGATCTTGATTTATAGTTAATTAAATGACTGTATTATATTAGGGATGACTGTTTTTTTGTAAATCTCTTAACTAAGGAGAGGTGTGACAGTGAAGAAAAATTGGACTCAAAAAGCCATTCCTGCGTTGTTAGTGAGTTTACTTATTGGCTGCTCTTCGGCAACGAATAATCAATCTTTTTCTTATGAGAGGCTACAAGCCGATGCAGATGTGCTCAATGCCAAAGCGCCTTATATGAGTGACAAAGATACTTTGGTGATGAAGGCGGTTGCCAAAGAGGGCGTGTATGAAATACACAATATGTTGATTCACCTTGATTTGAGTAATATGGATAAAGACGCAATCAAGGGATATAAAGAGTTCGTTAAAGGAGTTCTAACTTATATTTCTTGCACTATCGATGGCTTGAAAGATTACCCCGAGAATAATACCATTCTAAGCTGGCATTATTACGATAAGAGTAGAACCTACTTTTTAGGGCATCAAGTGAGCGCTACAACTTGTGAAGAAATGCTGAAAAAGTAAGATTTAGCCGTCCACTTATTTTTTACTAGGAAGACGCAAAATGACA